>NZ_JVOR01000048.1:0-46586 GCF_001054715.1 Acinetobacter sp. 243_ASPC
TTTGCTGCGGGTGACTGTACCACGGTACCGTACAAGCAGATCATCATTGCAACAGGTGAAGGGGCTAAAGCCGCATTGTCAGCCTTTGATTATATTATTCGCAACGGTTAATCAACAATGATTCAAGGCATCCAGACGTAGAAGGTGCCTGAAACAAATTTTGAGTTTATAGGAACTGAATAGGCTAACGATTCAGTTCCTTTTTTTATTTAGCCTTTTCTCATAGGGTTAGCTCAGATTATATCGTTCCAAATTCACTTCAATATGTTCTAGTTTTACGCTTGTCGTGTCGTAATTGAATCAATACCATCATTCTAAGTATCAAGCAAAGAAAGAGGGAAATATGTTAAATGCCAGTACCCGACAACCTGTTTTTTTTATTTCTCACGGTGGTGGGCCATGGCCATGGATGCCTGAAGTTTTTGCAACAACCTATGCAAAACTGGCACAATCACTTTCTGGCTTACTCAAAACGTTGCCTCAAAGACCACAGGCAATTTTGATGGTTTCTGCACACTGGGAAGAGCAGGTCTTTACTGTCCAAACAGCGACTCAACCTGAGATGATTTATGACTATGGTGGCTTTCCTGCCCATACGTATCAGATTCATTATCCGTCTGCCGGATCTCCCGAGCTTGCCCATCAAGTGACGCAATTGCTTGAACAAAACGCTATTGCAGTAAAGACAGATGAGAGACGCGGATACGATCATGGTATGTTTTCTCCGATGCAGGTGATTAACCCTGCGGCAGATATCCCTGTGGTTCAGTTATCACTCAAAAAAGGCTTGAATCCGCAGGAGCATCTCGGTTTAGGTCGGGCATTGGCGCCCTTACGTGATCAAAATATTCTGATTGTTGGGAGTGGATTAAGCTATCACAACCTAAGAATGTTTAATGCTCAAGCCACTGAACCTTCAAAAATGTTTGATCAGTGGTTGTATGAAAGCGTAGTAGAATGTCAGGGAGGCGAACGTCAGCAGCGACTGATCGATTGGCAGCAGGCACCCGCTGCGCGTATTGCACATCCACGGGAGGAGCATTTATTGCCGTTAATGGTGGCTGTGGGAGCGGCAGAAAACGAAAACGGTGCTCGTAATTATCATGAATCTACTTTTATGGGTGGATTATCTGTATCGAGTTTTGTTTTTGGTAACACTTTGGGCAATACATAAGGCATAAAAAAACCGAGGATGTGTGACCTCGGTTTTTTTATGCGATTCAGAATTACTTTTCAACAAAGGCACGTTCAATCACGTAGTCGCCTAAAACACCCATACGTGGTGATTCTTTTAGGCCAGCTTTGTCGAGTAATGCAGCCACATCAGTTAGGAAGTGTGGACTACCGCAAAGCATTGCACGGTCTGTTTCTGGGTTAAATGGGGGTAAGCCAATTTTTTCAAAAATAGCGCCTGTTTCGATTGCAGTCGTTACACGGCCTTCATTTTCAAATGGCTCACGAGTAACGGTTGGGTAGTAAATCAATTTATTTTTGATATCGAGCTCTTCAAACCATTCATTGTTTGGCAGTTCGTTCAAAATCAAGTCTTGATAAGCCAGTTCACTGATCCAGCGTGTACCATGAACCAAAATCACTTTTTCAAACTTTTCGTAAGTTTCTGGATCACGAATCAACGATAAAAATGGTGCCAAACCTGTACCAGACGACAACAGATACAAGTTTTTACCCGGATTTAAATCGTCATGAACCAAAGTACCTGTTGGTTTTCTAGAAATCAGAATTTCGTCACCAACCTGTACTTTTTGCAAGATCGAAGTAAGTGGGCCGTCTTGTACTTTAATTGAAAAGAACTCAAGTTCTTCTTCATAATTGGCGCTGGCAATTGAGTAGGCACGCATTAATGGTTTGCCATTG
This sequence comes from Acinetobacter sp. 243_ASPC, assembly GCF_001054715.1. Classification (NCBI taxonomy): domain Bacteria; kingdom Pseudomonadati; phylum Pseudomonadota; class Gammaproteobacteria; order Moraxellales; family Moraxellaceae; genus Acinetobacter; species Acinetobacter sp. 243_ASPC. The sequence goes on from NZ_JVOR01000048.1 coordinate 1,876, forward strand.
ACCTCAAGCCCGATCATTACGAACTGACCATTTTTAAAACGCAAGGCAACATCGCGCGTGGTTTTAAAACTAAACAGAGTGTCATTCCAGTGGTGAACATGGGTAATGCGTTCAACGTTAAAAGCAGCCATTAAAGGTCTCAATTACGATCAAAAGAAAACAGTATGCTATTCTAATCTAAAATCATTCTCGATAAACTGAATATATTTAATTGTGTTTATAAGAAAAAGTGATGATGATGTCTTTAACGCTCCCGATCATAGGTACCATGCATTCGCCTTATATGGAAAAATTTGGCATTCCGCGGCAGCCGAATCTGGTTGAGGTCGAATCCTATATAGTACTTCATGCGCCTTATGATGATGAGCTGGCATTCGAAGGAATCGAGTCATTTAGTCATTTATGGCTGTTGTGGCAATTTCACGACAACAAACACTCAAATGAGCCAGAGAAGTTTCGGGCACAGGTGCGTCCTCCTCGATTGGGCGGTAACAAGAAAATAGGCGTATTTGCGACCCGCAGCATGTATCGTCCATCACCAGTTGGTTTATCCGTCGTGAAATTTAAAGCACTTAAACGACAAGGTAAAACGCTTCGACTGTATGTCACGGGGAGTGACCTGTTGCATGGCACCCCGATTATTGATATCAAGCCTTACATTCAGTATTCCGATGCCATTTTGGATGCCACCAGTGGCTATGCACAAGATCAACCTCCGCGAAAAATCGTGATTTGGCAAGACAATGCACAACAACAAAAACATCAACTCACAGCGCTGCAATTGATGAATGAGCAATATGCAGCCGAACTGGAACAAGTATTATCACTTGATCCGCGTCCAGCATATCAAGATGATGCTTCACGTATATATAAAATGAAATTTGCCGGACTTGATGTGAGCTTTACAGTGAATGAATCGACGATTGAAATTATCGGACTGGATTCTTTAAATTGAGAACTTTAAGGACTGCTTGCATTCACGTTTGTGGGCATACATGGCCAGATCGGCATCTTTGCATGCCATGACCAGTCCCCTGGCAGGATGACGGATTGCATAGCCAACCGCAGCACTGATTTTGGCATCTAAAAAGTGTTGAAGTAACCGGCGTTGAAGCTGTTCCAAATCTTGAAGGTCAAGATTGAGCGTTAAGATGCCAAATTCATCGCCACCAAGACGTGCGACAAGATCCTGTTTGCGTAACGTACGCTTTAAAACCTGAGCAGCGTGTTGAATGTATTGATCACCACAATCATGGCCCTCAAGATCATTTATTTTTTTGAGATCATTGAGATCAATCATGAATACAGCTGCTGTATGGCCATATAAACGGCAGCGTTCTTCTTCAGCAGCAATAAACTGCTCCCAGCCACGACGATTATAAACATGGGTCATACTGTCCATAATCGCTTCGGTTTGCAGACGTTCATGCTGGCGAATATGTTCATTTTCACGAATTTCACGCTGTAAGATATGACTCAGTAGGTTGCCGAACAATTCAACCAGCCCACCATCTTCAATAATTTTGTCGGATTTAGGCTGTGGGTCAATCGCACATAAGGTACCAAAAAGGCTACCATCTTCGTTGACTAAAGGTTGCCCAATATAAGCTTTAATGTTGACTTGCTGTGCAATCGGGGCTGACGCATAAAGCGGAATTTCTTCCGAGCGCGGCGCGATGCGTGGCGCTTTTCCCAACACCATGTGGGAGCAAAACGAATCTGCCCAGTTAAAAACCCGACCGGGTTTTACATCATAGCCGTGATCTTCAGATTGCAATACAATCCAGTCATTACCTTCAACGCGAGTGATCATCCAGAGATCAAAACCAAACTTTTGATGCAAATAATGCAAAACTGCTTGTCCGGCTTCCTGAAAGTTTTTAAATGCGCTAAACGCCATCTAGTCACCCGTACTTTTAAATGATATTTTTTTAATGCCTTAAGTAAGACTTTAAAGCAATTTTTACTCTATGCCTATCCTCTATACAAATGATCAACCAAATCGCGTGAGTTTTTGGATTATTCGCGTGTTGAACAGTCAACTCTGATATATTAAAAGTAGCGCTAGAGGGAAAATAATGACTTATAACTTTGAAATTGATACGGTTTGGTGCCTAGAAGAATTATTAAAAGCACACCGAATCAGTGAGCGAGACAAGTTGCTGGTACAAACAACCCAGCGCAATAAACAACAGATGAAATGGCATCCGTTGCAGTGGATTGCTCACTTTGGTTTAAAAGATCAACAACATCCTACGCAGAACATAGACTTACTGTGTCTAAGTCGCTGGTTGGCAGAAAAATCAGGATTGGCATTTTATTTAATTGATCCACTCAAAGCAGATGTAAATGCACTGACTGCGGTCATGTCGCAAGAGTTTGCCGAGCGTAATCAAATTTTAGCGGTTGAAGTACATGCTGATCGCGTAGTGATCGGAACCGATCAGCCTTTTCAAACCGACTGGCTTGCAAATTTAGAGCGCAGTCTAGCACCCAAGAAAATAGAGCGTGTGATCATTTCACCCGATCAGTTACAACGTTATTTACCCGAATATTATCAGGTAAGCCGAGCGGTTCATTCCTCAAAAAACAGTAAGAGTTACGAGCGTGAGAACAAGGGCGTTGAGGCGTTGCTTCAAATCGGCGATACGCAAAATCCAGATGCCAACGATCAGCACATCGTCAAACTGGTCGACTGGATTTTACAGTTTGCATTTGAACAAGGTGCCAGTGATATTCATTTAGAGCCAAGAAAAGAAAAATGCAATGTACGCTTTCGAATCGATGGCGTACTCCACACGATTTATCATATGCCTGCAAATACGCTTTCAGCAGTGATTGCTCGGATTAAAATTCTGGGTCGCTTAAACGTGGCTGAAAAACGTAAACCCCAAGATGGACGTTTAAAAACCCGAACACCCAAAGGGCAGGAAACCGAACTACGTCTTTCAACCATGCCAACAGCATTTGGTGAAAAACTGGTGATGCGAATTTTTGATCCAGATGTGCTGGTTCGAAGTTTTGAAAAACTGGGTTTTCCCGATCAGCTTCTCAGCGAATGGCAAGCTTTGAGTCAAAATACACACGGTATTATCTTGGTGACAGGGCCAACTGGTTCGGGTAAAACCACAACGCTTTATTCATCGCTTAAAAAGCTGGCAACCGATCAAGTCAATGTATGTACCATTGAAGATCCTATTGAGATGCTGGAATCGAGTTTTAACCAGATGCAGGTGAATCATGCCATCGACTTAGACTTTGCCGAAGGTGTACGGGCACTGATGCGTCAAGATCCAGACATTATTATGGTGGGGGAAATTCGCGATCAGGATACCGCCAATATGGCAATACAGGCGGCACTGACTGGACATCTGGTACTGTCGACCTTACATACTAACGATGCGCCTTCTAGCCTGACTCGACTACACGATTTGGGTGTACAGCCTTTTTTGACTGCGGCTACGCTGCTGGGCGTGCTGGCACAGCGTTTGGTTCGACAGCTGTGTCCGCATTGTAAAGTGTCCACCTCGGTGAACTTGCAGCAATGGCAATATCTTACGGAAGGCTACGAGATTGATACGCCCGTTGAAATGTTTCAACCCGTTGGCTGCGAGCATTGTCGCCAAACGGGATATAAAGGTCGTATCGGGATCTATGAGTTGATGCCGATTGATCTGACGCTCAAGCAGTGGTTGAGTCATACAGATGATCTGGGCGAATTAAAGACACAGCTCAAACAGCAGGGGTTTGAGCCACTTCGAATTGCGGGTGCGAAAAAAGTATTGCAAGGCGTGACCAGTCTTGAAGAGGTATTACGTGTGGTTCCGCTTAGCTAAATATTGCAAATGATGCATCTTAAGATTCGCCTCATGTAATTTTGATTTACTACCATTATCAAATGAGCAGATCAGAGAGATGAAAATGAAACGTTTTGCCACATTAGTTTTAGCTTCAGGCCTATCCATTGCAGGCTTTAGTTATGCACAGCCCGTCAACCAGAATGCTCTGGCACCAACGACCATCGTCAGTGTAAAAGATGCTCTGAACTACAAAGATAACACGCCGGTTAAACTACAAGGGCAGGTGGTGAAGTCACTGGGCGATGAAAAATATCAATTTCGCGACAGAACGGGTTATATCACCGTCGATATCGACGATGAACTTTGGCAAGGGCGCCCGGTTTCACCAACAACACAACTCACATTGATAGGTGAAGTCGATATTGATTACAAGCCTACCAAGCGTGTTGAAATTGATGTCGATCAAATACAATTCTAAACTATTGTGTGCACAATCAATCTTGTAGCGTATAAACCGTATATCCTTTGTGGGGTATGCGGTTTTTTATTGTTTTGATGATTCCCCACGGTTTTTAGAGCACGATTAAAATGAGAATTTTGATTGCAGAAGATGATATATCGCAAGCAGAAAGTATAAAGTCATGGTTAGAACTTGATGGCTATACAGTAGATTGGGTTGAACGTGGCGATTATGCGATCGCTGCGATTGAACAGCATGAATACGATTGCATTTTATTAGATCGTGGCCTGCCCAAAGCAACAGGTGATCAGGTCTTAAATACTCTTCGTAAGCATCAATCTCAAACGCCGGTCATTCTGATTACCGCACGTGACAGTATTCAAGATCGTGTCGATGGCTTGGATTTGGGGGCAAACGATTACTTGGTGAAGCCGTTTAGTCTAGAAGAATTGTCTGCCCGCATTCGTAGTCATTTGCGTGCCAGTCAAAAACAATTAACAGATACCTTATGCTGGAAAGAGATTGAGCTGAATACAAAGGCCAAATGGGTGAAAATTTCAGGGCATTTAATTGATTTAACTGCAAAAGAATTTAAGGTGCTGCATCGTATGATGCAAAATCCTGAGCGAGTAGTGACGCGCGAACAACTTGAAAATACCCTATATGCGTGGGGCGATGAGATTGAAAGTAATGCCATTGAAGTATTTATTTACCAGCTACGAAAAAAAATCGGATCGGGATATATCAAAACCATTCGCGGTTTAGGATATCGAATGAGTGAATAAATCCATGCCAAAATCATCGTCACTGCAAACTCGCCTGATACGTGGCACACTGATCAGCAGTATCATTGCGGGGCTAATTGCTTTCGTGTTGCTGATCGCCATTACGGTGGTACACACCATGAATATTCAAGATGAAATCATGGATGAAGTATCTGATCTGCTTCTGGCTTCAGATCTGAATATTCCTTCAGCAAGAGATTTAAACGAGCTCACAGAAGAATTTGATTTGCAATACAGTCTCTACTGGAAAGGCCGAGAATTGGTGCATTCCGATCAGCATGAAGATATTCAACCAATCAACCTTTATGCTTCTGATTTTGATTATTTTTTTTATAAGGGTCAGCTCTGGCGTAGTTTACATGCGAGCAAGTCAGAAGCAGAGCTAAACGTGGTGGTGATTCAGCCATTAAGCGCACGCTTTTCAGAAATTTTTCAAAGTATATTTTGGTATGCCTTAGGGCTGATGATCTTATGGATGATTCAATGGATCTTACTGAAATGGACCATTAAAAAGCAGTTATCGAGTTTAAGTGATCTGTCACGTTCAATTGCACAGCGTTCGACAGAAAACCTTGAACCGATTCAGCAAGAACCGCAAAGCATTACCGAATTACAGCCTGTTATAGATTCGCTCAACTCGTTATTGATTCGTCTTGAGCGTGCACTGAGTGCTGAACAGCGCTTTACCGCAGACGCTTCACATGAGCTGCGCTCGCCTCTATCGGCGATACAAATGCGTGTACAGGTGATGCAGCGTAAATTTGCAGATATGAATGAGTTGAATGAGGATTTAAAGATCATCCAACATGATGTTCAGCGCAGCACGCGCATTTTGGAAAATCTCCTGTTACTTGCTCGCCTAGATCCATCACAAGCGGAAGAATTACCGAAAAATCAGCTTGATATGACCGTGTTGATGGAGGATGTGTATACACAACTTGAGAATTTTGCTCAAGCCAAAGCGATTCGATATACCGTGCATCAGTATGCACAACGTACTCATGTTTACGGCAACTATGAGCTCATTTATACCTGTGTGCGTAATGTATTGGATAATGCAATTCGCTATACGCCAGTCGGTGGGCAGATTGATGTTGAATTGCTCAATGAGCAGGATCATTTGATCATCAAAATACAAGATGAGGGCAATACACTTGATGCGGCCTTACTGACACAATTGGGTCAGCGATTTTTTCGGGCACTCGGCACAAAGCAACCCGGTACAGGTTTAGGTTTATCAATTACCAAAAAAATTATAGAACTTCATCAGGGACGGGTGGATTTTTCACTCTCGGCTCAAGGTGGATTGATTGTGAAATTGATTTTACCCAATGCATCATAAGAAAAAACCGTATGAATATTTGCATACGGTTTAATTTATTCTCACCACGATTGTTATTATTTTTTAACTCAAACTCTCGGTTTATTTAGTTAAGATTAAACGATTATTACGTGTCAGACGCAGGCGATATTCTTCTCCGGCATGCATAATTCGAATTTCGCGACCGAGGGCGAACAGATTGTTTGAATGTAGCATAGGTAATGATTGGGCTTCATTGTTACGTGTAAACAGGTTAAAAGGTGCGTTCATTGTTGTTGCTCCGTGGTATGTTTATTTGACGATTTAAATGATAATCATTATCGAATAGACCTGTCAATTAAAATTTTAGCATTTTATAAAAAATAAAATTTCCTTACACTTCACGTAATAAATTGATCTCGAGAGAACTATGTTTAAACCCGTCGTAGACGTTGCTATTGGAATCTTGCTGCACAAAAATAAAGTATTGGTTGGGTGGCGACAAGCCAGTCAGCATCAGGGAAATAAACATGAATTTCCAGGCGGTAAAGTCGAGACACATGAACAGCCTGTCGATGCTTGTCGCAGAGAGGTTTTTGAAGAAGTTGGGGTCGGTTTATCAGACTGGCATTGCTTTGATGTGATTCGACACGAGTATGATGATGTCGTGGTGGTCTTGCATTTATTTTCTGCTTATGTACCAGATACATTGCTAGATTTGATCCAGCAGCCATGGTCATGGTATCACCGTGAAGAATTGCAGCAATTAAACTTTCCCGCTGCAAATCATTCAATCTTAGCGCGTCTGTCGTGGCCCAATATCATCAAGATTTCAAGTACTGAAATTGCGCCCAAAAAAGAGGAGCTAATTTACTGGCGCCCAGAACAGACTAATTCAAGTGAGGATGTTTCACTTCAATTCGAGTTAGATTCACATCACTATGCGTCGTACATCGTCAATCTAGAGCATTATTTACAACTTGATCCAGAGCAACAAAATAAGATTGGAAGCATTCATTTAAAACAATCTCAACTGATGCAGCTCAGTAAAGGCGACTTGATTTGTGGACGACGTTATATCGCTGCCTGTCATGATCTGGTGTCGATTCAGCAGGCACACAAAATTGGTTGTGATGCGATTTTGATCAGCCCGGTACAAGCCACCCAAACTCATCCAGATCAAGCCCCACTAGGCTGGGAGCGCTTTGAGCATCTGGCACAGCGCAGTCATCTGCCGGTTTTTGCTTTAGGTGGTATGCACCGTTCTATGTTCGATCTGGCGAAGAAGCACGGCGCATATGGTATTGCGGGCATTCGAAATATTTAAAATATAAAGCGATCAAACCACTACTGAAGTCTAAAGAGACTTCAGTGCTTGTTGGGCTTGTGCGATGGATTTACTGTTATTTTGCTTCTGTGCTGCATTGAGAATATTCAGCCACAACTGTTTTTTCATGGCATTGGTTTGTGCAAAACTGAGTCCGCGTCTTGCCAGAGATTCACTTGAGGCATAGCGACCTTTCTGATTGGCCACCATTGCCAAAAATAAAAAGGTTTCTGGTGCCTGAGGCGCAAGGCGCTGTGCTTGAAGTGCGTAGCGCTCTGCGTCGTCCCATTGCATTTGGCTATAAGCTTGCTGGGTTTTTTGCATCAAGCTGCGAAAGGCGGGAAGCTGTTTACCATCATTAAATTGCTGTGTCGCTTTTTGAGGAGGAACCACCACGCGCATCTTTTGTCGCTTGATTTGTTCTTCTTCATAAGGGGTAATTTTCACCCCAGACGGTGTCACAATCGATTTATCTTTAGGTTTATTTTGAGCAGCAGGAGAAGGTGCTTTGCTCTTGGATTGATCTGTGCCGGAGAGGGTTGAACACCCTACCAGCAAGACGGTTCCAAAAATAAAAAGACTCTGTTTTAGCATTGTTACTCTCATCATGAATTAATAGCCGTAGCTACCGCTAGATATAACTTTATTTTGCGATAGATCTTCTTGCATCTGATTTTCACTGTCATTGATGTATTGATCCATGTTGTCGCCATTATTTTGGCTTGGATCTTCATCGGATATAGGTGCGCTTACTGGTGCAGATTGATAATACGGATAAGCACATGAGGTTGCTTGGTGCGGCACAGTAGAGCGCAACATTGGAATATACATTGCACCGCCACAGCCTTGAGCAGACAAATTACCAGATGCAACATCAATCCATTGCCACTGCACATCATCGGTCTGTTTTAGATTCACGGGTTGCTGGCGAAGCTGACGCATAACATTGGTCCATACAGGTAGGGCACCCGATGAGCCTGTTAAGCCTGTCACTTTGTTATTGTCTAAGCCAAGCCAGACCACAGCCACGTAATTGCCAGAATAACCAGCAAACCACGAATCGCGTGTATCGTTGGTTGTACCTGATTTTCCAGCCAGTTTAAGTGAGCTTGGAAGCGAGTTATATGCAGAGCGACCTGTACCCGAAGCCATGACCTGTTGTAAGCCATAATTGAGTACATAAGCCGATGAAGGCTCAATGGTTTGTTCAACATTTAAACCAAAACGCTCTAAAACCTTACCGTTGGCATCGACCACAGAACGAATAGCGCGGGTTGGATACTTAAAGCCACCTGTTGCAAAGTTACTGTAAATACTGAGCATTTCCATCGGTGACATATTCACTGCGCCCAAGAATACAGATGGATAAGATGGTATTTCAGAGGTCACACCAAATTTTTTCAATTTATTGGTAAATGCTGAAACACCAAATTCTTGTCCTAAACGCACTGCCGATAAGTTGTAAGAGTTGGCAAGGGCTTGTGCCATAGTGACTTCGCCGTGCTCACCGCCACTATAGTTTTTCGGTGTCCAGCTTTGGTCACTGCCAGTAGGAACATTGACTGCTCTGTCTTGAATACGACTTGCCCAATTATAACGACCAGATTCAATTGCATTGAGGTAAATGACAGGTTTAAGTAATGAACCTACCTGACGCTTGGCATCGACAGCACGGTTGAAGCCTGTAAAGTCTTGTGTCGAGCCAACGGCAGCAACTAATTCCCCATTTTCAGGGTGAGAGACCAATACAGCACCTTGCAAATCACGTAAGCGCGATGGATTACCCTTGGCAAGCTGACCGACAGAGGCTTTGAAAGCGTCTTGAATGCGTGTTTGTGCAATTGGATCAAGCGTTGTAAAAATACGCAAACCTTGATTGGTCAAATCGGTTTCTTGATATTCAGAGCGCAATTGACGACGCACAATATCGAGAAAATCTGGAAACTTCGCTGTACCTACGCTTGGTTTAGACAATACACCAAGTGGGCGTGCACTTTCTTGCTCATATTCTGCTTGGCTCAAATAGCCCATGACCAGCATATTGTTCAGTACAGTATTACGACGTTTTAAAGCACCTTCTGGATTACGCCACGGATTATACAAAGACGGGCCTTGCACCAGTCCGACCAGATAGGCTTGCTGCGCGACATTCAGTTCACGTAAAGGCAATCCAAAGTAGAATTGTGAAGCCAGTCCGTAACCATTAATCGAGTAATTGCCGTTTTGACCCAGATTGACTTCGTTTAAATAAGCTTCAAGGATTTCATCTTTATTGTAATGAAACTCAAGTAATAAAGACATTAATGCTTCATTCACCTTACGTTTTAAGGTTCGTTCCGGGCTTAAATAAAAGTTTTTAACCAACTGTTGGGTCAGTGTAGAGCCACCCTGACGCTTACCGCCTGTTACATTACTGACCAGTGCACGTGCAGTTCCGCGAATTGAAAGTCCATGATGATGATAGAAGTTACGGTCTTCCGTGGCAATTAGTGCCTCAATAAGCGTTTTTGGCACTTTATTGAGTTTAATCAGAACGCGGTCTTCGTTATGCTGTGGATATATCCCACCAATCAACATCGGTTCTAAGCGCGCAATACCCGTACTAGATGGCTTGGTTGCCCGCACGTCAGTCACCTGATCGGCACTAAAAGTCACTTCAAGTACTTGTTCTGGTTCACTGCTATCACCAAAATCAAAGCCACGAGTATGCACATACATACTATTACCCTGATTGACGTAGCTTCCAGGTTTGGTGTAGCTGTCTGAACTCTTGTAACCGAGCATATTCAGCTCTTGGGTAAAGTTGGCTTGTGAAATAGAAGCATTGGTATAAATTTCGAGTGGCCGTGCAAATACCTTGGCGGGAATATCCCAGCGTTGGCCTTCAAATTTGTTTCGTATAACCGTGTCTAGGCGAATCACATAAATACTAAATACAATAAAACCGCCAATCACAAGAACGGAAAAAATAAGCGCAAAAAAACCTATGCCGCGTTCAAACTTCATAAATCTGTCATAAAAAATTCAATCTAGTTTGCCAATCATGCGATAGCTATACAGGCATTGCAATGATAAAACTGTGAACAGATAGAAAAAGTCTAAATTCATGAAAATCTGATGGATATTTCTTTTGTTTTGCAGAATTAAAAAGCAAAATAAAAGTTGTTAACACAATTTATGAATAAAATATGAAGCCATAACATCTCTGTGCTCATTCAGTTTTGTACTGAAATGATGAAGCTTAAGAGAGTGGGGTGGCCATCTTGAACAGCATTTTCATAAAGTTATGCTATATTAATTTGTCAAATCACATGCTGAATGTTGATGAATAGCGGGTGAGATCATAAGTTGATACGTTGTAACGCGATTAGATCTGCGATCACCAAATTTTTGGCTCAGCTCAATTTAACCGATAGGCATATATAAGGCATCCAATGCAATCTGCTAATCTTTCGTCCGCCAAATCTTTTCGAAACATAGGTTTGATTGGCCGCCCCGATAAAATATCTGTAGTTGAAACTCTTTGTTTGATTTATGATCATTTAAGAGGTTTAGGTCTGCATGTGATCTTTGATCAACAAACCGCAGAACTTGTCCCTTACAACAATGTCCAAACTGCTAGTCGCTCGTTATTGGGTGAGGTGGTGGACTTAGTGATTGTGGTGGGTGGCGATGGTTCACTCCTGCATGCTGCACGAGCACTGGTGCGTCATCATACGCCAGTCATTGGCATTAACCGCGGGCGGTTAGGGTTTTTAACGGATATCCGCCCTGCGGATGTTTTGTTTAAGCTTGATCAGGTATTGCAAGGTCATTTTCAGCTTGATCGCCGTTTCTTGCTCGAAATTGAAGTGCGAACCAAAGGGGAAACCCATTATGATGCCATCGCACTCAATGACATCGTGCTGCACTCAGGAAAATCAGTGCACATGATCGATTTTGATCTGCAAATTGACGGTCAATTTGTATATCGTCAACATAGTGATGGTTTGATTGTTTCGACACCAACCGGTTCGACAGCCTATGCACTGTCAGGTGGTGGTCCTATTTTACATCCAAGCATGGATGCGATTGCGCTCGTTCCAATGCATCCACATACATTGTCTTCTCGCCCGATTGTGGTAGGTGGACAAAGTGAAATCAAACTGACCATTCGTGAAAATCGTGTTTTACCGATGGTAAGTGCTGATGGTCAACATAGTGTCTCACTCAATGTGGGAGACTGTGTACATATCCGTAAACATCCGTTTAAACTAAACCTGTTGCATCCACCTGGTTATGATTTTTATATGGCGTGTCGTACCAAGCTGGGATGGAATCAAGATTTTGACTTAATCAAAGAGCAGGATGACTCATGAATATTGAACAAATGCTTAACGTATTAGATCCAGAGATCGTTCAGCGCTTAAAAACAGCAGTAGAGATTGGCAAATGGCCCAATGGCGTCGCGCTTACAGCTGAACAAAGACAAATCTGCATGCAGGCCGTGATGGTGTGGGAACACCAGAACTTGCCAGAAGAAGAGCGCTCGGGATACATTGACCGTGGCAGCAAAGAAGAAGGTGAGGAATGTGATGATGACCATCACAAAAACGAGCCTGAATTTAAACCCATTCGATTCGTATAAATCCAAAAAGCCCAGAATTCACTGGGCTTTTTTAATCTTTAATATTATTTTTTAAAGCGATCTAACCATAACGCCTTTGCCTGAAGCATCGCGTTTTCATAGCTATCACAGACATTCATGGTATAGAGCGCAATCCCGATGGTTTCAGTCACCGCGATTTCACCATATTCATGCGTTTGCTGCCCTAACCAGACTGCTTTAAAGGTTTCTAGATTCAGCTCATCTTCGATGGGACTACGCTCGGGAGTGAGCTTGGGTAATTCGTGTTCATAGAGTTCACCCGATCTAATACCGCATATGAGTGTTTTGGCATCAGGGTTACGTTCGAATTCGCCACCTTCACCTTTAATTACAGCACTATTTTGATAGCCGAGCTGAAAGGCGGTGCGCTGGTGCGAGGCACGATAAGCAGGATGAAAAATCGCCTGTAAAGTTGCTTTTGCATTAAATGGATTGATGAGTCGGGCCAGAGTATGAACAGGAGAACGAAGTCCCATCACGTTACGAAGAGCAATCAAATCGCTCAACACAGGTGATATGACATCGAGAGGAAGATAAGCAAAGTGTTGTTGATCTAGCTGTTGCTTAACATCTTGTTGGTTTTGACAGATCGGATAACCCAAAAACTCCAGAACTTGTTCGGTATAAACACGGTTGAGTGTATGCCCGGAAGCACCATGCATCACAATGTTATACCCATGATGTGCAAGGGTGAGAGCAGCAAGCAAAAACCATGGATAATGTTTACGCTTTCCTGCATATGATGACCAATCCAAATCGACGTCAAGCGCTTCAAAATTAAGTTGGTCACGCGTGGCCTGAACAAATCCACTCAGTTCATCGACCGATTCTTCCTTGACCCGCAGTAACATTAAAAAAGCACCCAGCTGAACATCAAGAACCTCACCCTTTAAAATCATGGTGAAAGCTTGATAAGCTTCGTCATAACTTAAAGATCGAGAGCCTGTTTTGCCTTTCCCTAAGATTCTTACATACTGCGCAAAGGGATGTTCAGCATCTCGATAAAGGTTTTTTTTCGTATTCATATCTTTTTTGATATTTCATAAGGAAATGGATTTCCTCACTATGACATAAAAATTAAATGAATGGATCACGAAATATTCTATTAGACTAATGTCTAACTTAATTTTGATCAAAATATAGCCATTAAATTGATTGTTTCATCGACTATTTGACTAATTGCAGTAAACTTTTCACGCTTAAAAAATTATTTATTTTTTTTTAATGATCTCCTTGTTTATGTTTCGTAAATCTTGATAATAGGTTGAGATTTTGATACTGAACATTTTTTGAAAACATATTGTTTTCACATCGAGGAAAAGTATTTTTTGTCTGACAAAATTTACTTTGCTTTTGCAGCATGACATCAGGAACCGTTGTTTGTGCTGTAAGGGACTAAAGGGCTGTCTATATCGACGATATAGATTTTTTCATTTGCATATTTCTAAGGATTTAGAAATACAGATTGAAGTAAAGTTATGGCTAAAAAACCAATTTATAAGTCTCTATATTTCCAAGTGATTGTTGCTATTATCGCAGGTATCTTGGTTGGACACTTTTACCCTAGTTCAAATGTAGTCGTTGATGGAGTCAAGGAACATATTCCAGGTTTAGGTGAGCAACTTAAACCACTTGGTGACGCATTCATTAAGCTGATCAAAATGATCATCGCACCTGTCATCTTCTGTACTGTGGTCAGTGGTATCGCGGGTATGGAAAGCATGAAATCTGTAGGTAAAACAGGTGGTGTGGCTTTACTGTACTTTGAAGTGGTATCGACCATTGCATTGTTGATCGGTTTGCTGGTGATTAACGTCGTCAAACCTGGTGTTGGCATGAACGTTGATCCAGCATCTCTGGATACATCTGGTATTGCAAAATATGTATCTTCAGGTGAGTCGCAGTCGACCATCGAATTTTTGATGCATATCATTCCAGATACTGTCGTCGGTGCATTTGCAAATGGCGAGATTCTTCAAGTTTTGATGTTTGCCATTTTATTTGGTTTTGCGCTACATAAACTTGGTGATGCTGGACGTCCTGTACTTAAATTCATCGATCAAGTGTCGCATGTATTCTTCAACATCGTAAATATGATAATGAAGCTTGCACCAATCGGTGCATTTGGTGCGATGGCATTTACCATTGGTAAGTACGGTGTGGGTACACTGGTACAGCTTGGCCAGTTGATTATCTGCTTCTATATCACTTGTTTACTGTTTATCTTCATTATTTTGGGAACGATTAGCCGTATCTGTGGTTTTAGTATCTTGAAAATGATTCGCTTAATCCGCGAAGAGTTGCTGATTGTACTGGGTACATCTTCTTCTGAATCTGTACTGCCACGTATGTTGCGTAAACTGGAAATCGCAGGCTGTGAAAAATCAGTCGTGGGTCTGGTGATTCCAACAGGTTATTCGTTTAACCTTGATGGTACATCGATTTACCTGACCATGGCGGCAATCTTTATTGCTCAGGCGACCAATACACCACTCGATGTTCAACATCAGATTACCTTGCTTCTTGTGCTTTTGATTTCATCAAAAGGCGCAGCAGGTGTAACAGGTTCTGGCTTTATTGTGATGGCAGCAACTTTGTCGGCAGTCGGACATATTCCGGTTGCGGGCTTGGCACTTATTTTGGGTATCGACCGCTTCATGTCAGAGGCTCGTGCATTGACTAACCTTACAGGTAACACGCTTGCGACCATTGCGGTAGCGAAGTGGGTGGGTGCATTAGACAAAGACAAACTCAATGAAGCATTGAATAATCCAGCTGAAGTTGATCGTAAAATGCTTGAAACAGACAATCCTGCGCACGCATGATAGATGTATAAAGTTAAAAAAGGAGGCATGAGCCTCCTTTTTTTATTCGATTTTTATCCGACTGAAGCGTTCAGTGCTTTTGTGGGCACAAGGCATGACAGTGTTAGCAAAACTGTTTAGCATGCAATAGATGGATATTTGAAAACAAAAAATTGAGGATAAGTGATGTTGCCATATGATGCCGAATTAGAATTATTCCGTGACAATTTCAAACGCTATATGAAAGAACATATCGCGCCACATTATGATCAATGGGAGCGTGAAGGAATCATGCCTAGATCGGTTTGGAATAGTCTGGGCGAAAATGGTTTTTTATGTATAGATTTACCTGAAGAATATGGTGGCTATGGTGTTCCCACGCATTACTCACTGATGCTGGTTGAAGAATCTGCCAGAGCGGGCTATGGTGCACTGTCTACAGCAATCTCGTGTCACTCTGAAATTGCTGCACCGTATATTTTAAATATTGGTAGCGAAGCACAAAAACAGTACTGGTTACCCAAAATGGTAACTGGCGAAGTGGTGGGTGCAATCGGTATGACCGAACCGGGAGCAGGTTCGGATGTACAAGCCATGCGCACGACAGCAATTTTAAATGGCGAACATTATGTATTAAATGGATCCAAAACATTTATTTCAAATGGTCAACATGCCGATCTTGTGGTTTTAGCAGTAAAAACCGATCCTCAGGCGCGTGCTAAAGGCGTATCGCTGCTGTTGGCAGATACGCATCTCGAAGGCTTCAAAAAAGGGACGAATCTGGAAAAAATCGGTTTGCATTCACAAGATACTTCGGAGTTGTTTTTCGATAACGTCCAGATACCCAAAGATCAATTGCTAGGACAAGCCGGCCAAGGATTTAACTACTTGATGCAAGAGCTACCACGTGAGCGAACCTCCATTGCGGCTACCGCACTCGGAGCAATTCGCGGTGCAATTGATATTACAACGGCATATATCAAAGAGCGTCAGGCATTTGGTCAACCCATTGCAAATTTTCAAAATACTCGTTTCGTGATGGCGCAAGCCAAAATTGACGAGTTGGCGACCGCAGCATTTTATGAGCGTAATGTCAGTTTGTATCAACAGGGGCAGCTCGATGTAGAAACAGCAGCCGCATTAAAAAGCTTTAGTACAGATATGCAAATGAAAGTTGCCGATAATTTGCTCCAGCTCTTTGGTGGATATGGCTATATGGCCGAGTATCCAATTTCACGTTTCTTTGTCGATGCGCGTATCCAACGTATTTATGGCGGAACCAATGAAATTATGAAAGAAATTGTAGCACGCGGAATTTTAGGAAAAGTATAAGACCAACATTGACTGGAATCTTGCTACCAAGATTCCAGTCGGTTTTACAAGCGTAATACTTTTAATGTTTCATTTAAAAATAACGGAAGTACATCAGGCGAGTGTGAACTGACGTATAGATTGTTGTCATTCACCACATCTTGATCTAGATAAACTGCACCTGCCTCTACCAGTTGAGAGCTGACTTGATCAATTGCGGTGAGGCGTCGTCCGCGTACGATGTTCGCATGTATCAGCAGTGAAGGATCATCACAACTACTAAAAATTGGTTTTTGTGCATTGGCAAACTTTTGGACAAATTCAATAAATTGTGTGTCTAAACTAAGCTGTGTGGGTGATATACCGCCTGCAATAAACAAGGCATCAAAGTCGTGTACACAACTATGCTGAATACTACAATCGATCGTGACCGACGTTTTACGCTTTAAACCGTAGACGATATTTCCCTCACAATTTTCAATATTCAAAATACTGTGTCCGGCAGCGCGGTAAGCATGAATCGACTCGACGTATTCTGTATCTGAAAAGTCATGCGTCAATAAAACAGCCACTTTTTTTGACATAAAATGCTCCATGTGACTCATCATTCAACCCGCTTTTTAGAGTAGTCATATCACATGAAGATTGAATGACGTGTTTTGTTGATAAAACGTCAAATCGTGTAAAAAATAGTCAAAAAACTTGCCAAAAGTAAGTAAGTTTTTGATGCAAATTATTGCTCGTCAAAAAGTTTTTGGCAGTTATTTAAACTATTGCAACTGGCCAATAAAATCGCTTTTGGCAAACTGGCATACAAATTCCCAATATGCTGTTCGCTCGGATGGTAAAAGTGCCACGAATGCAACTTGTTGGTATTGACCCGGCTAAAACCTGAAAAGAAGTCGCGGGCTGCATTTTTACTGATCGAGCGCTGCATATCGCTACTACTTTCTGAGGTGCCGACCGTGGTCATCAGATAGATTGATTTTTTTATTTGATTGCTCTGTTTGCGCCACAGATCTTGCTCTTGTAGCAATACATGATTGTTGTACCAAAGTGATGGACTGGCAGCAAAGTAACGTTGAAAGGAATCAGGACGTTTAAAGAAGGTATTTAAAGTAAATAATCCACCAAAAGAGTGACCAAATAAGGTTTGCTGATCGCGATTGATGCGAACACGATTAAAAATCTGTGGCTTGAGCTCATTGTCGATAAACTTTAAAAACTGAGTATCTCCACCATAACTGTATTGCTTATTGGGTTTATCATTTGTAGCCACAGTTGACGTGTAATCAAGTGCGCGATTTTGAGCGGAAAACAAAGCATCGCCTGCATATCCAATTGCAACAATGACCAATGGATCTGTTCCAAACTTGTTGCTGCCGCCTGCCATCGCTTGAGCAATTGCGCGAGCGCTTTCAAATGTAGCATTGCCATCAAGTAAGTACAGCACCGGATAACCCGCTTTGGGGGCGGGTGCTTGAGGGATGTACAGATTGATTAAATAGTGATGCGGCGTATATTGCGAGGTTAAAATAAACTGTTGTGATGTGCCTTTAAGCTGCTGCTCAGTGATGATATCCATCGTGTTTTTGTTCTGATTATTTGTGGCTGACCATGTTACTGATGTTGCACCGAGCATAAGCCCCATAAGGAGCGTTAAATGTTGTGTTTTAAATAATCGAGGCAGCTTTAAAATGTTCATGTTATAAATGAAATTGTTTGTAATTTATGCCGTTCTCATTAAATCATAAAAACACTGTAATTTGGCTCAAAAAACTAAACTTTTATTCATGCTCAAATGCTTAGAGATAGAACAATTCCAATCAACTCTTGCTATACTGTCGCAAAACAATTTGCAGGAGCTGCATTGCAATGGTCCATGATGATCAGAATCCTTCATCTTCTCTCGACTTACAAGAAATTCGCCAGCAGATCGACAGTGTCGATCAGCAGATTCAGTCGCTGATTAACCGTCGTGCCAAACTCGCTGAGGCGGTTGCCAAAGCCAAGTTTGCCTCTGAAGAAAATCCCTTGTTTTATCGACCAGAACGAGAAGCACAGGTTTTGCGTAAAGTCATGGAGCGCAACGAAGGCCCACTTTCCGATGTCACGATGGCACGTCTATTTCGCGAAATCATGTCGGCGTGTTTGGCATTAGAAGCACCCCAGAGTATTGCGTTTTTAGGGCCAGAAGGTACCTTTACACAAGCGGCAGCCCTGAAGCATTTTGGTAACGATGCGGTAGTGCGTCCATTGCCTACCATTGATGAAGTGTTTCGTGAAGTTGAAGCAGGCAGTGCGCATTATGGTGTCGTCCCTGTTGAGAATTCCTCTGAAGGCGTGGTTAACCATACTCTAGACTGCTTTAAAACGTCTCAACTAAATGTAATTGGTGAAGTGGAACTTCGAATCCATCATCAATTTCTAGTATCGAAAAACACCCGCAAAGACAGCATTAAACAGATCTATGCACATCAACAAACTCTAGCGCAGTGCCGCCAATGGCTCGATGCGCATTATCCGGGTGTGGAGCGTGTGGCACTGAACTCTAATGCTGAAGCTGCGCGTCGTATTCGTAATGAATGGCATTCGGCTGCAATTGCATCGGATATTGCAGCGTCGATGTATGATCTTGAAATTTTTCATCGTAACATTGAAGACAACCCAGAAAATACCACGCGCTTTTTGGTGATTGGTCGGGAAAAAATTCCACAAAGTGGAAACGATAAAACTTCATTACTTATTTCGGCACATGACCGGGCAGGTGCCTTACTTGAAATCTTGGCACCGTTTGCAAAACATCAGATTAGCCTGACCAGTATTGAAACCCGACCGGCATTACCTGAAAAGTGGGCGTATGTATTTTTTATCGATTTAGAAGGTCATATCGATCAAGAAAACGTCGCCAAAGCACTGGATGAAATTCGTCCCTTGGTAAAAGAGCTTCGTATATTAGGTTCATATCCTGCGGCTGTGTTATAAACGTAAGTGAAGCAGATAGATGAGGATGGTCTGCTTCATATTGAACACTTTATAGATCAGTGTTGATCTGTTTTTACGAGATGAAAGTTAAGCGGTATGGCCCAACCATTATTTAAAAAAGTCGCCTTTATTGGTCTTGGACTGATAGGGTCTAGTCTGGCACGTGTGATTCAGTCAGAGCAACTTGCAACGTGTGTGGTTGCATCGACCCGTTCAGCAAAAACTTTGGCCGATGCTCAAGCCTTAGATTTGATTCATAAAGGTTATAACAATCCAGTCGAAGCTGTCCAAGATGCCGATCTGGTTGTTTTAGCGCTTCCTGTGCGAGCAACACATGCCGTGCTGGCACAAATTCAGCCTTACTTGCATCCCGATGCAGTTTTAACCGATGTTGGCAGCACCAAAGGTAATGTCGTCGAGGCGGCCAAAGCGGTTTTTGGTGAGGCACTTCCTGCCGGATTTGTACCCGGCCATCCAATTGCTGGAAGCGAACATACCGGTGTGCATGCAGGCAAGGTGGATTTGTTTGCCAACCATAAAGTGATTTTAACCCCTGTAGAAACCAGTGCTGCTTGGGCAGTGGATAAACTGATTCAACTGTGGTCTGCTGCCAAAGCTGAAGTGATTTGCATGGATGTGCAAAAGCATGATGAAGTCTTGGCGCATACCAGTCATTTGCCACATTTAATGGCATTTAATCTGGTTGAGCAACTGGCCAATCGTGAAGATAATCTTGATATTTTTCGTTATGCTGCCGGCGGGTTTCGTGATTTTTCCAGAATTGCGGCCAGCGATCCTCAAATGTGGCACGACATCTTCTTTGCCAATAAAACCGCAATTTTAAATGCTGTGGAAGGTTTTGAACAACAGCTCAGTAAAATTAAAGTACTGATCGAAACTGAAGATTCACATGCACTAATGGGACTGCTTGGACATGCTCAAGCTGCCAGACAACACTTTAATCATATGTTAGCAAAAAAACCGTTGATGGAGAAAAACAAGGTGACACAGCAATTTACCATTTCGCCAGGACCTAAATCATTTACGGGTACTTTTACCATTCCTGGTGACAAATCCGTGTCACATCGCTCCATTATGTTTGGTGCGATTGCAGAAGGCACAACCCATGTGACTGGCTTTTTAGAAGGCGAAGATGCCTTGGCTACGTTACAGGCCTTTCGTGATATGGGCGTAAGTATTGAAGGGCCAAAAAATGGTGAAGTGACCATTCATGGTGTGGGAATGCAGGGCCTTAAAGCACCTGCAGGTGCATTGTATATGGGCAATTCAGGCACCAGCATGCGTTTACTTTCTGGCATGCTTTCTGCACAAAAATTTGATTCGGTCATGACTGGAGATGCGTCGTTATCGAAGCGTCCTATGGAACGTATTGCCAAGCCGTTACGTGCAATGGGTGCGCACATTCAGACTACTGGAGAAAAAGGCACACCACCTGTAAGCATTACAGGTAACCAAGCACTTCAAGGGATTGCCTATGATCTGCCAATGGCTTCTGCACAAGTAAAATCAGGTATTTTACTGGCGGGTCTTTGGGCACAAGGTGAAACATCTGTAACCGAGCCGGAACCAACACGCGACCACACCGAGCGTATGTTGCGTGCTTTTGGTTATGATGTAAAAACCGAAGGAAACAAAATCAGTCTGCAAGGCGGTGGTAAGCTGGTCGGTACCAACATTCAAGTGCCTTCTGATATTTCATCAGCCGCTTTCTTTATGGTGGGTGCTGCAATTTGTGAAAATTCCGACGTCGTGCTTGAAGCTGTAGGTATCAACCCAACGCGTACAGGCGTGATTGAAATTCTCAAACAAATGGGTGCCGATATTGCCGTTCTAAATGAACGCATTGCAGGTGGTGAGCCAATTGCCGATATTCATATTAAAGGCTCGCGTACTCTAAAAGGAATCCATATTCCAGAAGACCAAGTGCCACTGGCGATTGATGAGTTTCCAGCTTTGTTTATTGCTGCGGCCTGTGCTGAAGGTCAGACCGTATTGACTGGAGCGGCTGAACTACGTGTGAAAGAATCCGATCGTATTCAGGTCATGGCAGATGGTTTGAAAGTTATGGGAATTGACTGCACACCAACAGCAGATGGCATCATTATTGAAGGTAAGGGCAAATCAGGCGATTGGTCGGCTATTTTTAACGGTGGTCAAGTAGAATCACATCACGATCACCGTATTGCAATGAGTTTTAGTATTGCCGGTCTGCGAACTGGGGGTCCAATTGAAATTATTGGAACTGAAACTGTAGCAACCAGCTTCCCGACATTTACAGAACTGGCCAATCGTGCTGGCTTGAGTATTACTGTCAGTCAATAATATTGGCTAAGTAATCCGATATAATCGGTAACATAAAATGAAAACAGCAGTCAGGCGATGCTTGGCTGCTGTTTATTTTTTGGCTATTCTAAAGCAGCACACAAGATATTTTGCCTTAAAATAACGCATAGGATATGTGATGAAAAAATTACAATTTATGTCTCATCATCCCCATAACCAATCGATGGCAGATCGAGAGGCATTGATGACGCAAGAGTATGTGGCAGCCTTGTTATTTAAACAGTTGGGTGACTATGGATTTGATGCTCAGCAAATCGATCATGCAGATCATAATGTTGCTGTGCGAATTATCAATCAGCGTCTACCATTGTCGGTCATTTGCCAATCCAGCGATGCCACAGGACAGATGATGTGTGAAATCTCGGCTGATCGAAATGAACAGCAGGACTGGTTTGAAAAAATTGAAATGCAAAGTGTAATGCGCCAGTTGGCACATGCGATTGAAAACAGCCTTAAAAGTGACCACTATTTTAGCTGTTTTGAGTGGAAAAACTAAACTACAAAAAAGCCAGTTTATTTTGCTAAGGTTGTGTATAGTCTAGGAATGTTCTTGCAATTTTTTCGAGTACACACCCATGCAGCACGTCGACCTTTCACAGCTTTCACCTCAAATTGTCTGGAAGCATTTTCAGACGTTATGCCAAATTCCCCGACCATCAAAACAAGAACATGTATTACGTGAGCACCTTGCAAATTGGGCCAAGCAGCAGGGTTTGACGGTTTATATCGACCGTATCGGGAATTTAATTATTCGAAAACCTGCCACATCTGGCAATGAAGATAACGTTGGCGTTATTTTGCAGGGCCATCTGGATATGGTCACGCAAGCCAACCGAGGCAGTAATCATAACTTTATGCGCGATCCGCTTCGTCCGGTACTTGAGCAGGACTGGCTCGTGACACCCGAGACCACACTTGGCGCAGACAACGGTATTGGTGTTGCACTGGCATTGGCAGTTTTAGAGTCTACCAATATTTCACACGGCCCCATAGAAGTGCTGTTGACGGTGGATGAAGAAGCTGGCATGAGTGGTGCACGGTTATTAGAAGAAGGTGTCCTGACAGGTCAATGGCTATTTAATATCGATACCGAAGAGTGGGGAGAGTTGTATTTGGGCTGTGCAGGTAGTCAGGATGTTGAGGTATCACAAACACTTGAATACGTCGCGGCACCTCAGATGGATTTGGAATCGGTAGAGATCTGTATGACTGGTTTGAGAGGAGGTCACTCAGGCATTGACATTCACTTGGGTCGTGGCAACGCGAACGTGATTTTATCGCGGTTTTTGCACCAGCATTTGGCTGAACTTGAAGGTTATTTAATTGAATTTCATGGAGGTACTGCCCGAAATGCCTTACCGCGTGAGGCCAGTACCAAAATCATTCTACCTAAAAAAAATATTGATTTGCTTGAGCAACGGCTAGATGAATACGAGGCACAGTGGTTGCAAGCACTCAAGGGGATAGACGATCAATTCAATATAGATTTACGTTTAATTCAAGATACACATCATGATGTACTGGAGACTCAGCAACAAAATCACGTGCTGGCCGCATTGTCGGGTTGTCCTTATGGCGTGGTCACTTGGAGCGAAGTGCTCAGTGACGTGGTTGAAACATCAAATAATATCGGTGTGGTGCATATCGACCAAGCACAGGGTTTTCAAGCGGTGATAATGGTTCGATCCATGCGAAATGAATCGGCAGAGCATTTCTCTCAGCAGATCGTAGAGCACTTTGCAAAGTATGATTTAGCAGCCACACGCGCTGAATTGGTGTCTGGCTGGACGCCTAATCCGGATTCGGCAGCTTTGAAATGTTTACAAGATGCTTATAAAATTGCCTTTAATATCGAGCCTGAACTAAAGGTGATTCATGCTGGACTTGAGTGCGGCATTATTGCCCAGCATTATCCGCACTTGCAAATGGTGTCATTTGGTCCAGATATTAAAGGGGCGCATGCACCCGGCGAGCGAGTGAAAGTAGATACTGTAGAGAAATGCTGGAAATTATTGGTCACCGCGTTAGAGCAGGTTCCAAAAGCACATTAAAATAAAAAAAGATGCTCATTACAAAATGAGCATCTTTAGATACTTACAATTTAGATCAAACTGTAAAATAATTTTTATTGAACAAATAAGAAGCGCGAAATAGCGATTCGTAATTGTTTTAGATAACCCGTAAAGAAGTGGTTGGCGCCTGGTAGCACTGTGATTAAGTGGCGCTGCGGTTTGGCCCATTCAATCATATCAGAAAGCAAAGTGACTTCATCTTGCTCGCCATGAATAAAGAGAATGTCACCTTTGAGAGGTGGAGTCACATAATGACGTACGCCTGCCACGGTTGCAGTTGGCAATCCACATAAGATGGTTTGTTTTGGTTTCAACTCATCCGGTAGGGCGGCATAACTTTTGGCCATTACATGTGCGCCAAAGCTAAACCCACCTGCATAAAACGGAAGTGTGATATGGGCTTTTCGTGCATGATCAATGACAGTCAGAATATCATCTGTTTCGCCATGACCTTCATCATGCTCACCATGACTTTCACCTGAACCACGAAAACTTGGTCGGTAAACAATACAACCTTGCTCGACAAGAAGTTGAGCCAAGAGTGCTGGAACTTTGTGTTGAGGGGTTCCGCCTTGCAACGGATGGGGGTGACAAACGACAGCAAATCCTTTCGCTTCACCCTGTGGACGGTCTACAAAAACTTCAATTTGACCCACAGGACCCTGAATGAACATCTGTTCGGACATAGGACGATCGATTAGTAGCAGGAGAATGCGGTATTTTACCGATTAACGCCAACAAAAACACAGATTGGCGTTAAAATTTATCTACTGATATAGTCTGATTAACTATTATTTAACCAATTTACCTAAGGATGTATATGCTCGCACTCATTTCTCCTGCTAAGACTTTAGATTACGAATCTACACTTCCTACCGATGAACATACATTACCAAGACTATTAGACCATTCACAAGAGCTTATCGACTTTTGTCGTAGTTTATCTGCGACTGAAATCGCCAGTTTGATGAGTGTGAGTGAAAAAATAGCCAATTTGAATGTAGAACGCTTTCGTGATTGGTCTCCTGAGTTTAATTTAGCCAATGCCAGACAGGCGATTTTTGCTTTCAAAGGTGATGTTTATACAGGGCTCGATGCGTATCATCTTAAAGAAAAAGATATTGCATTTGCCCAAACGCACTTACGCATGCTTTCAGGTTTATACGGACTACTTCGACCGCTTGATTTGATGATGCCGTATCGCCTTGAAATGGGAACCAAACTGCACAATTCGCGCGGACACAATCTCTACGAATTCTGGGGAAGTCAAATTACTGATCTCATTAATACAGATTTAAAAGATGCAGGGAGTGAAATTTTGCTGAATCTGGCCTCAGATGAATATTATAAATCGGTAAAAGAATCTAAGATTCAGGCCAAAATCATTAAGCCAGTATTTTTAGATGAAAAGAATGGCAAATTTAAAGTCATTAGTTTTTATGCAAAAAAAGCCAGAGGCTTAATGGCACGATTTATGATTGAACATCAAATCAATGAGGTGAAAGCGCTTCAAGAATTTGATTCGGAAGGCTATTTCTTTGATAAAGAAAACTCTACAGCGCAAGAGTTGGTGTTTAAGCGTCATGAGCAAACTACTTAATTGAATGATGCCTCAATCATAAAAATGGCGGATCATATGATCCGCCTTTTTTAATTGATCTAAAGTCTTACTTAAGTGTTTTTACGACGCGCTTTACGTTTGGCAAACGGGAAGACCGCAACACTTTCTTCAACTTGAGCGGTATTACGTTCATCTTCAGATGCTTTTTTATCTTCAGATTTGGTTTTTTTCTTTTTTTTACGTTTCTTTTTCGGTTCGTCCTCGACCTCATCACCATCTTCAATGGCTTGCCAGTATTCTAACTGCTCCATGACGGCTGCATAGATTGAGCCTTTGCTATAGCGTCCTTTTTTATCTAAAACACCAACAGGGCGGGCCATCAGAATTTCGAGTGCCTGATCTATAGTTTCAATCGCATGTACATGGAACTGCCCGTTGTTTACAGCCTCAATCACATCCTGACGAAGCATCAAATGCTGCATGTTTTGACGTGGAATGATCACGCCTTGCTTACCAGTCAAACCTTGTAATTTACAGGCATCGTAGAAGCCTTCAATTTTGGCATTAACGCCGCCAATTGGTTGTACCTGACCGAGCTGATTCATTGAGCCTGTAATGGCCCAAGACTGATCAATTGGCAACTGACTAATTGCAGAAATAAGTGCTGAAAGCTCTGCGACAGTTGCGCTATCTCCATCGACCTGACCATAGCTTTGTTCAAATGCCAAGGCCGCAGAGAAGTGTAAAATCTGAGAGCGACCAAAATGAGCCTTAAGAAAGCTCGACATCAGTAACACGCCTTTAGCATGTAGCGAGCCGCCCAGTTCGACACTGCGTTCAATATCTAGGATATCGCCACCACCTTGATAGACCGAAGCTGTCAGGCGTGAAGGTAAGCCAAATTCGACATCGGCATAATGAATGACCGATAAGGCATTGATCTGACCAAGACGATGCCCACGCGTTTCAATCAGCTGTGTTCCGCGTGAGAGATCTTGCCAATACAGTTCACGCAAATAGCCTAAGCGATATTGACGATGTTGTAATGCAAGATTGATATGCTTGTCCGATACAATTTTGTCACCCGCTTTGAAGGCATGATGATGCGCCTCACGGATCAGATCACCCAAGGTTGAGGCATGTAAAGAAAGCGAACTCTGATCTTCGGCTTGACGGCTTGAATCGGTGAGTAGGGCTGCCAGCGCAGAGCGATCAAATGGCAAGAGTTTGTCGGCCTGAACGTAATCTGCAATGAGCTGCATGTACGCTTGTTCATTCACTTCGTTACGCTGTAAGGTATCGGTGAAGTCTGCACGTATTTTAAATACACTGCCAAGCTCTGGCTCTACCTCTAAAATTTCATAATAAATTTCAGGTTCGGCCATCAAAATTACTTTTACATCAAGTGGTACGGCGGCAGGTTCAATCGAGATACTGCCTGTAAGGGTCAGCATATGTTCAAGTGATGAAAGTTTAAGCTGTCCAGATTTAAGCGCGCGCTTTAAACCCTGCCAAGCATACGGCTGCTCAAGTAATTGCTCGGCTTCAAGCATTAAAAAGCCGCCATTCGCCTGATGCAGACATCCCGGACGGATCAAGGTAAAGTCTGTGGTGATGGTGCCATTTTGTGTGAGCTGCTCAACGTGACCAAGCAGATTATAATGTGTTGGGAAATCATCAAAAATAACCGGTGCGCCACTGTTTGGCTTGTTGGTCACAATGGTATTGGCTTGATAACGAGATGGAACGCGATTAAATAACGCAGGCGAGAAATCATCTTCCTCCTGTTCCAAAATCATTTCGACATTTTGAATAATATCGTCGGCGTAATGCTTTAAAAACTCATCCAAGCCTTGAACTGTTTTGTGCTTGTTCAGGATTTGTTCCATACGCGGTATCACCACTTGTTTGGCGATATCACGATTCAGCACCGACACACGATCACGTGCATCATCTTCGAGTGAGCCGAGGTGTAACCCTAAACGCTCAAGCTTTTTGTCCATATAACGAATATTGGAGGCAATTTCAGCACGTTCTTTACTCGACAATGCCTCGATATCGTTTTGTGTCATTTCATGTACTTGATCGTCTTTATACTGAACAGGTACAAAGCAATGCTCTTCATTGCGCGAGATCAGTTTTAGATCAAGTTCCTCACCTTCTTTGGTGAGTTCGACAAGTGCATCTTGCTGCTCTTTACCAGTTTCCTGACGAATTTGTTCAATTCGGTTGTGGTAGGTTTCTGCGGTAAAACGACGCTCTAGCTGTTTTAAAATGGTTTGCCAAGCGTGATGCAATGCGCTTTGGAATTTTGGGCCCGTACCGGCAGGAAAGCGCAGCGCAAGTGGTTGTCTGGCGTTTTTAAAGTTATTGACATACACCCAGTCGTCTGGCGTAGGCATACTTTTTGCGTGCTGTTGCAGCAAACGCTTGATCATGGTGCGTTTGCCCAAACCCGCCGTACCAACAGCAAAGATATTGTAGCCTGAATAAGGCAGCGAAATGCCTGCCTCGACTGATGCTCTGGCGCGATCTTGCCCTAGAAAGTTATTGAGCGGCTTGATGCGTCGAGTCGAAGACGGAATATCTTCGAGCTTTGGAATATGAGTAAGCTGTGCTGCTTTAAGTGCCGTTTTCTCTAAAGTACTCTGAATCTCATTTTGCTCGAATGCAGACGGAACGTTATTGGTTTTTGAGGTATTCGCTGTTGTTGTGGTTGAAGAAAGAGTTGAAGCCATTTGATCGAGTCTTTGGGTCACAGGTGAAATCCAAAAATAAACAGAGTTGAGATTTAAAGGTATACAGGTTTAGTCTAAAAGATCAAGCGTTGATGCTGATTTAATCGTCAAAAGTAGGGCGCTTTGCATAAACAATATTGAAACCGTGCCAATAAAGCGATTGAATAGGCGCCTAGATGAAAATTTCGGAAAATAATAAGCGAATGACTACACAAACTACAGGATGGAAAGCTGCGTTTGCTGCATTTCTTGATCGCCGTGCTCTGATTATGCTGTTTCTCGGGTTTTCGGCGGGGATTCCCATTCTGCTGATTTTTTCAAGCTTGTCGTTATGGTTAGGCGAGGCTGGAATTGATAAGAGCGCGGTCACTTTTTTTAGTTGGGCGGCTTTGGGATATTCATTTAAGTTTGTGTGGGCGCCACTAATCGATGAACTTCCAGTACCTGTCTTGACTAAGACACTCGGTCGACGCCGAGCATGGCTGTTAATTGCGCAAATTCTGATCATTGTTGCTATTTCGATTATGGCTTTTTCAGATCCGGCGCTCGGTCAGAGCTATCTCATCCAAATGGCGGTTGGTGCAGTGTTGCTTGGTTTTTCAGCTGCTACGCAAGATATCGTAATTGATGCTTACCGTATTGAACTGGCTGAAACCCAGATGCAAACGGTTCTTGCTGCAACCTATAACGCAGGTTATCGAATCGGGATGATTGTGGCGGGTGCGGGTGCTTTATTTTTAGCTGCCTATTTGGGAACTGCCAAAGGAAACTATATATATGAAGCTTGGAAATATACGTATTTAACTATGGCAGCAGTGATGCTGGTGGGGATTCTAACCACCTTAATCATTCGAGAACCAAAGGTTGATCGTGTCTATAAAAGCTATCAGCGCCGCGATTATTTCCGTTTGGTGCTGGTCTTTTTTGTTGCTGTAATTTGCTTTGTTTTGAGCTATTTGTTTACTGGTCATTTGGCTGAACAATTAGTGAGTTGGCTATCAATTCAAGACAATATTTTATTATTTTTAATTGAGGCGCTACGCTTTATTACCGCGGCTGCCGTAGCACTGGCTGTAGGCACACTTCTGGTTCGTGCAGGTGTCGTCAACAAGCAGATGGCCAAAGAGACATGGATTAATCCAGTCCTCGATTTTTTTCAGCGTTATGGCACCAAGCTGGCTTTGGTCCTTCTGTTACTGATTGGTTTTTATCGTATTTCCGATATCATCGCGGGTGTAATTTCCAACGTTTTTTATCAAGATCTTAATTTCACCAAAGAACAGATTGCAGAAGCAGTTAAAATTTATGGTGTTATTTTTAGTTTGGTGGGTGGTTTCTTGGGAGGCTTACTGGCACAACGTATGAACATCATGAAATTGATGTTTGTAGGTGCAGTATTAGCAAGCTCAACCAACTTGATTTTTATTGGCTTGGTTAAGTCGGGGCACCCGCTTGGGCAGGTTCAGGTAAATGTTGGTGGTCAGCAATATTTGGCGGATACCGATGAAGTGGGGTACTGGGCAGTTAAGGTACCAACCGAAGTACTAAAAAATACAACCCAGTTTCAGGTATCTACCGCTTATGCCGATGCCGCACAACAAAGTAAAGTTGCGGTGGTTCAACCCTATATTGTGGGTGACATCAATCAGGCGCATTTGATGTTATTGCCTGTCATGGGACGAAATATCATCTCACTAAACGAGCCACAAAACAGTATTGTGGTTAAAGGGCAGTATTTTGGGCCAG
Organism: Acinetobacter sp. 243_ASPC; assembly: GCF_001054715.1. Classification (NCBI taxonomy): domain Bacteria; kingdom Pseudomonadati; phylum Pseudomonadota; class Gammaproteobacteria; order Moraxellales; family Moraxellaceae; genus Acinetobacter; species Acinetobacter sp. 243_ASPC. The sequence continues at coordinate 31,777 of NZ_JVOR01000048.1, forward strand.
CACTAACAGACGCACAAAAAATTGTGCTACAGCTTGATGGCAAGCCATATCCAGCCAAGCTTGATAAAACAGGTGCTTTTAGTGCTGTTGTTGAGACTAAAATGTTAACTGGCTCCAGCACGAAACAGCTTCAGGCCATAGTGACAGATGGATCGCGTACAATAGTGAATACTTCGCTGGCTTATCATGTTGCACAGGGAGTAGGGGCTAAAAATGAACTCGATATCAGTGTTGAACCAGTTGCATTGGTCAATCCGAATGATCAAAGCAATATTGAGCTTAAAGGGAAAGTCATCAAGCCATATAGCTCGCTCTGGTTATATTTTGCCATTGTGGTCGATAACTTGGCTTCTGGTTTAGCCGGTGCTGCATTTATTGCATTTTTATCAAGCTTGACGAGTGTGTCCTTTACAGCGGTACAATATGCTATCTTTAGTTCACTGATGACGCTCACACCAAAACTTCTGGGTGGGTACTCAGGCACCATCGTAACGCACATTGGCTATCCTCAATTTTTCTTAATGACGACCTTAATTGGAATTCCAATTCTTGTTTTGGTGGTTTGGGTTGCCAAGTTGCTCAAGGCGCATGAACTCAAGCAAATTCAAACGAAAGGCACAGGTGATTAACAATGCGAATGCTTCATACAATGTTGCGAGTAGGCAATTTAGAGAACTCTCTCCAGTTTTATACCGAAGTTTTAGGCATGACCTTACTGCGCAAACGTGATTACGAAGAAGGCCGTTTCACTTTGGCATTTGTTGGCTATGGCAGTGAAGATGATCATACTGTTTTAGAGCTGACACATAACTGGGATACCTCTAGCTATGATTTAGGAAATGCGTATGGTCACATCGCCATTGGTGTTGAAGATGCCTATAAGGCATGTGAAGAAATCAAGCAACGTGGTGGCAAGGTGGTACGTGAAGCAGGTCCAATGAAGGGCGGCGTGACCGTAATTGCATTTGTTGAAGATCCAGATGGTTATAAAATCGAATTGATCCAGCAAGATAATAATGCGCGTAATAATTAACGCTTGAGTGAAATAGTTTAACTAAATAACGCGCATTTCTTCAAAAAACTGGATTTATGCTGTCAGACCAGTAACATAGCGTTTACCTTTTAGTAAACACAGTGTTACTGGTCTTCTTACATATATATAAGGATATTGTTCCATGCTTAAGCTGTTGGCTTTAGATCGCTTCACTTTATTACTCTTTACGATGGTATTGTTGGCCTCTTTTGTACCAATTTACGGGCATGCTGCAGATATATTTAGCGTCGTAACCAATATTGCGATTGCCATTTTATTCTTTTTACATGGTGCCAAACTATCTCGTGAAGCGATTGTTCAAGGCATCATGCATTGGCGGCTACATGGTTTAGTGTTTATTTTTACCTTTGTATTTTTTCCTGCACTCGGCTTATTGGCCAAGCCTGTTTTGGTCCCCATTTTAGGGCAAGAGCTGTATTGGGGCTTCTTGTTTATGTGCTTTTTGCCCTCTACCGTCCAATCATCAATTGCCTTCACTTCAGTAGCTAAAGGCAATGTTGCAGCCGCAGTATGCAGTGCATCGTTTTCAAATCTAATCGGAATGTTCATTACACCTGTAATGGTCAGTCTATTTATTTTTGGTCATTCAAAGCATGATTACGATCCAACATCTTCAATTATTCAAATTGCACTTTTGTTGTTGGTGCCATTTATTTTAGGGCAGCTTCTTCGACCTTATGTTTTCCCACTCATGGCAAAAGTGCCAAGTATTGTAAAAGCATTTGATCAGGGCACTATTTTAATGGTGGTTTACAGTGCATTTAGTAGTGCAGTGATTGCCGGTTTGTGGCATCAGGTTGGAATTGGAACACTGATCGCATTGATTATTTCATGCTCAGTGCTACTCACCATCATTATGCTGAGTGCATTTTATATTTCTCGATTGCTTGGCTTTAACCGCGAGGATCAAATTTCTATTTTTTTCTGTGGCTCCAAAAAAACTTTGGCCAGTGGTGTACCTATGGCGCAGATCTTATTCATTGGTCAGCCGCTAGGTATGATTGTATTGCCGATTATGATTTTCCATCAAATTCAGCTCATGACCTGTGGAATTATCGCGAATTATTTGGCCAAGCAGCAATCTGATGAAGAAACGCTGGTGCGATCAGAATAAAGATTCGCAATTTTGCTTTAAAAGGCGTATAATCTTACCCACTTGTTGTGCTTAGCTCTGGCTTATAAGCCTCGGTGGGCCAAAAGAATGGTCTGTTGTCGTGTTAACCTGCTAATGATTTAGCCTTTTTCCTCAGTTTTTATATTGAGAGTGGTTGATTGCGATGACAGCTTAAGCCTTTCTTCAATTAGGAGTCATCGACCATGCGCGCCGATATTCACCCAAAATACGAAAAATTAGTTGCTACTTGTTCATGCGGTAACGTTATTGAAACTCGTTCTGCACTTGCTAAAGACACTCTTTACCTTGACGTATGTTCAGCTTGCCACCCATTTTACACTGGTAAGCAAAAGAACGTAGATACAGGCGGTCGTATCGACAAGTTCAAACAACGTTTCTCTGGTATGTCACGTTCTATCAAACGTTAATACTGAAAAACAAAAAACGGGCCTTATGCCCGTTTTTTTATGTCTGTTATACGGCTCAGTGTTGATCTTGAACATCGACCAGACGATCAAGTTTAACTTGAAAGTAGTTGCCTTGCAGATAACGCGCGCTAATATTCCACGCATTTGCAAATACATTGACATCATTAAGCTCGGGCATAATGAGTTCAATGGCCGCAGGAAGCTGGGCATGTTCGATTTGAGCCTGTAAATCCAGTGCTGATTGTTCAACTGATAAGTCCTGATTAAACTTCGCATTCAGACGCAAATAACGCACATTACTCTTTTGCAAAATCGAACTGAGTTGCGGATCTGGCATATAATTACGAATCGAAATGAATACACCGCACTGGTGCAGTATTGAAAGTTGCTGCTGTGCTTGAGGCGTAATTTTATTTAGTGCTGAAAAAGGCAGTTGAATCACAATTGGATGCTGTTCTTTACTTCCTAATATAGAGAGTAGCTGTTGCATGAGTGTAGAAAGTTGCGGTAAAGCCAAGAAAAATTCACTTAAATTAATGATCAGTTTGGCAGATGGATACTGCTGAATAAATTGTTTGAGTTGCTTGACTGACTGTTCAAGTACGTAACGATCCAGCTGGAGCATCAATTCTGGTGCATCTTGAAGATCTACATGATCGAGCAGGCTATCCCATTGATTATTGTTTAAATGACCATAGCTGACTTCATAAATATATAATGTCTGGTCTTGTTTGTCGTAGAGCTGTTGATAGCGAAGCTCGAGTGTATTTTGCTCGAGTTGATTTTTTATCTGCTGTGCAAAACTTGTATTCAATTCAGCAGGTGCTGTGACAACATGCCGTTGTAGCTGAACGTGTGGTGTGCTTTTTGGAGAAGCTTGAGTGGTTTCCTTGTGAGGTAATGCCTGATGCAAGGCTTTGTTGATATAGTTTTCAAGACTCTCTGTATGTTCAACTTGGCTTGGTATAAGGCAGTATCCTGTTTTAAGTAAGGTTTCTAGATTCAAACTTTGGCTAACATAAGGGAACGTCTTGCTAATTTTAGTTTCTAGCTGCATGAGTTCTGTACGTAAGGCTTCAATTGAAACCGCCTGAAAAATGGCGAGATATGCGCCGTGATCGAGTTTTTGAAATGCAACGGCTTCTAAAAAACGTTCAATGACTGTTTCGATCTCATTAAAGTAAGCTGGTATTGCACGCCATTCATGTGAATAAATCGCTTCAAAGTGATAGAGTGGTGCAAAAATGACAATACTGTTCAGTTTGGCTGGCGCGCGTTTAAGCTGTTGGTTGAGCCACTCAACGGTATCAAATGGACTGTTTTGCACAAGATCTGGCAGATCAACATCATCAATTCTTTGTGACTCAAGTGATTCAAATTCAAAATCAAATAATGGTGTATCGAACTGCTCACAATCGATGCTCAGTTGAACGGTATCATCGCCATGTGGCAAAAAATTCAAACGTAAAGGGTCGTTATTAATCAGTTCGGGATGCTGAGATTGAAGAACGATGCGGTTTCGTTCGGGATGTTGCACGCTAATCCGTTTAAAAAACTGTTTAAATGCAGCTACATTTTCAGGTTGCAGTATATCCAGTAAAGGCAAGCCAATTACATCATCTTGGTGTGCGATCTTAAAGAGTGCCAAATATTCGGCATTGGCTTGAATATGAATGCCTTCTTCAATCAATGCGACGGCTTTACGACTTTGACGGACCAATGACTGAGTTCGAAGGTGAGCTGCATTTAACTCATTGCTTAAACGATGTTCGTTTTGAAGCAAGGCACTGTAATTTAAAGCACGTGACAGCACCACATAAAACTGCTCAGGCTGAGAAAGATCGATCAAATCATACAGGCCTTGCTGTATCAAGTGCGTTTGCTCGATAGTAGTAAGGGTGCCGGTAGTCAGAAATAGAATCGGTAAGCTCGGCTCTGCCTGTTGCTGCACTATTGCAATCGTCTGCGCCAGATCAAGATCATAAGCATTTGCAAAAATGACCAGATCCCAGCGCTGCTTAAGATATTTTTCAAAACTGATCAGATCATCGAGCAAAATCGCTTGAGCGCTGTAATCCTTGGCTGCCAAAAGATCAATAAATTGATTATAGCGAAGCTGATTATCGTCTATGAAGAGAATGCGGAGGTCGGAGTGTTTTGAATTTTTATTAAGCAACGCGTTTCTCACTTCAATTTTGTCCTTAACGTATCGTTAGTTCACTCTGCTGTGACGTATCATAACGTTTTTTAGCGTATTTTTTTGTGCTTCATCGGGTAAATCAAACTCAAACTGAATAAAACTTTGCGTAATTAATTGAGCTTTGAGTAAATAAAGTACAAATTCCTCGGTGCCTATTTGAAGTTTTAAAGTATTTTGTTGCTGAAAAATAGAATAGTTGGCGATGATTAAGGTGAGTTTTGCATGATCTAAATGCTGACTTTGAACCAGTAGAGCGGGCAGATAATGTGATTGATCTTGATTTTCTAGACTTACCGCACAGGGCAAAATGTCTTTGGTTAAAATTTCGAGCCCCATTTCAAGATTTTTTTCTGAGGCTTGTTTGATCCAGCGAATCACACCGCCACGCCATTTGCCATGGATGTTCTCTTTAACCAGAATCAACTCGCCAGTTTTTAAATGAGCAGGGATTTCCTCAGGCCATTTGATACGGTAACCACTTACACTCATATCGAGGATATCGGTCATATAGATTTTTTTTGCTTCACGCGATAAGCGTGATGGTAGTGAAAACACTGTTTTATCAATATTTTCAATGGAGAAGTGATCTGTAGTTTCGTTTAGTACAATGTCGTGCTCAAGGGTATCGATAAAGTTTTTGCTTTTTGACAAGTAAAAATGAGCAGTATGAAGACCAAAGCAAATATGTAATTGGCCTGATGATTCAAAACGCTCATGACGACGCTCGCCAATACTTCCTAAAATATTTTGTACATGAAACTTAAGCGCAGGCGTTAAAAACTGTTTTTCTATTGTAGAGAGATAATCATCACTCTTGTGAAGTGTTGCAGTGATATGTTCGAGCAAGGGTTGTGTTGAAATAAATAAATTTGGAAAAATTGCCGGATATTGCTTTCGATTATAGGCTGGCGGCAGATCTTTGGTTTTATCAATAACATACTTCGAGCTTTGAGATTCTTTATATTCGAGTTGAATCAGCTTTGCCCATTCAAAACTACATTCGTATAAAGACTGAATTTCAGACTGACGAATCTGATTGGTATTGAGAATATGCAGCAAAATGACTTGATGATAGGATCGTAAAATATTTTTAAGAGGTCGATTAAGACCTTGCAGCTGGTTGATGTTTTCGAGCTCTACTTTGCCTTTTTGTGCCAGATCAAATAACCAGTGAATGCATAACCATTGGCCTGTGGCAGGTTTGCTGTACATCATTTGTTGCTGATACACCAGTTGAGTTAACTCATGCATGGCATAGTAAATCGATAATGTTTTGGCTGCCTTAAGATTTTTCTTTTTATTCAGTGCAAAAAGTGAAAACTTTTGCTGTGCCAATTGTGCTGAACTTTGCTTGGCGATAATGATATAACCATTCGCCAGACAGGTTCTTAAGCGAAAAGCAAGTTCAATAATATGATCGTTTCGATCGCTATGAATCAGACCTTGATTAAAAAAGTGGCTTTCAAGATGTTGCAGTACATGATTGAATTGCGGTGATAAAATCTGTAAAAAATCAAATCGAAGCGTCTCTGAACATTCAAGTTCGTTGATTTCAATCAGTGCTTCAAATAATGCTTTGGCAGCATCACCGAGTGGTAAAAGTGAAAGCGAACTGACCCAACATGCCACGGCGTCTGGCTCTGCGGCAGCAAAGCTCAGTTCATTTCGATTGAATATGATGGGACGTTGAAGAATGTCGGTAAAAACTTTATTCATATTGGCTGTAATATGTGTTAATTAAAAAGTCAGCTTGCCAAATAGCGGTGTTTTGTTTTTTTCGCCAGCAATCTCTCGAACCAGTTTTGGAACAAGATAACCCGGTAGGCCCGCCAAAATGTCATGATAAATCTCATCGATTTTTGATCCGCTCAGATCAAAATGCTGAGCACCTTTTACTTTATCAAGTACATGCAGATAATACGGCATCACGCGTGCATCGAACAAGCGCTGACTGAGTTCAATCAATGTTTGTGCATCATCATTTACGCCTTTAAGCAATACTGCCTGATTCAAGGCGGTAATCCCATGTTGGCTTAATTTCTCTAAATATGCACAGGTTTGATCATCAAGTTCGGCGGCATGGTTGGCATGAATGACCACAATAATGCGTAAGCGCGTACTTTTTAAAATTTCAAGCAGTTCAGTATCAAGACGCTGCGGGATCACCACTGGAACACGCGAGTGAATACGTAAAATTTTCACTTGCTGAAGCGATTCTAGGCGTTCGATCCAAAGTTTAAGTTTACGGTTACTGAGAGTGAGCGGATCTCCACCACTTAAAATTACTTCATTGATATGTGGATTTTGCTCGATATAGGCTTTAATTTGGGGCCAGTCATCCTGTTTAGGTAAGTTTTCCTGATAAGGGAAATGCCGACGAAAGCAATAACGGCAGTGAACAGCACAGGCACCGGTCAGGGTGAGTAAAAAACGAGATTGATATTTATGTAAAACGCCGGGGAGCTGATTGGCTGCTTCTTCACCCAGTGGATCAGTCACAAATTCAGGATGTTCTTCAAGTTCAAGATGATGCGGCAATACTTGCAGCAGCAAAGGATCGAGTGGATCACCTTTACGCATTTTACCTACAAAAGCACGAGGAACCCGTAATTTGAAGCTTTTGGATGCTAAAATTGCCCCAGACAATAATGCATCTGAACAGATCTCTAACTGATCAAGTAACTCAAAAGGATCGGTGATTAGATCACTGAGTTGCGATTGCCAGTTTTGCTCTTGATATAAATAGTTTATCATGCGACACGGAAAAAATAATGCTAGTCTAGCATTAATACATTTAAGTTAGTAAGTTTGGAGTGTGCCAGTCATGGCCAGTTATTCTACAAATGAATTCAAGCAAGGCCTTAAAGTCATGCTTGACGGTAACCCATGTTCAATCATGGAAAATGAATATGTAAAACCTGGTAAAGGTCAAGCGTTCAACCGTGTAAAACTTCGTAACCTTAAAACAGGTAAAGTTTTAGAAAAAACATTCAAGTCTGGTGATTCATTAGAAGCTGCTGATATTGTTGAAGTTGAGATGGACTATCTTTACAACGACGGCGAGCTATGGAATTTCATGGACCCTGTTACGTTTGAACAAATTGCAGCAGACAAAACTGCAATGGGCGATGCAGCGAAATGGTTAAAAGACGACTCGAACGAGAAGTGCACCATCATGCTGTTTAATGGTGTTCCATTAAACGTTAGTGCGCCAAACTTTGTGGTATTAAAAATTGTTGAAACCGATCCGGGTGTTCGTGGCGATACCTCTGGCGGTGGCGGTAAGCCTGCGAAACTTGAAACAGGTGCTGTAGTACGCGTACCTTTATTTGTTCAGCAAGAAGAAAGCGTTCGTGTAGACACCCGTACAGGTGAATATTTAGAGCGTGCATAATCTTGACTGAATAGATTATGATGAAAGGGTGATAGATTATCACCCTTTTTTTATGCCAAAGTAGTACATTAAAATAACAAAATAAGGAGTAAAGTCACGAGCTTAAGTTTCACAAAAATACGTTTTAAAGGGCATTTCGTGTTTCAAACAATGAGGTTATAAATGGATAATATACAAAGGAAATCTACCCTCAGCGCAAAACTTGGTTGGAGTTTGGTTGCCATTATTGGCGCAGTTTCATTTGGGATCCTTGCCATCAGTCGAGGTGAGCATGTCAACGCCGTTTGGCTCGTGCTCGCGGCCATCTGTGTTTACAGCATTGCGTATCGTTTTTACAGTTTATTCATCGCTACCAAAGTATTTGAATTAAATTCACGACGGTTAACCCCTGCACATCGTTTAACCGATGGCTTAGATTATGTTCCAACCAATAAATATGTATTGTTTGGGCATCACTTTGCTGCAATTGCAGGTGCAGGGCCTTTGGTTGGTCCTATTCTTGCTGCGCAGATGGGTTATTTGCCAGGCACTATCTGGCTTTTGGTCGGTGTTGTGGTGGCTGGTGCAGTACAAGACTTTATGGTCTTGTTTATCTCGACGCGCCGAGACGGACGCTCGCTGGGTGAAATGGCCAAACAAGAGCTCGGTTCTTTTGCAGGTGTGGTTGTGATGCTGGGTGCACTGGGCGTCATGATTATCATTCTAGCGGTTCTGGCACTGGTGGTGGTCAAAGCATTGGCACACAGTCCATGGGGCGTATTTAGTATTGCCGCAACCATTCCAATCGCACTCTTTATGGGTGTGTATATGCGCTATTTACGTCCGGGTAAAATCGCAGAAGTCTCGATCATCGGCTTTGTACTGATGATGCTGGCCATTGTGTATGGTGGACATATTGCAGCCGATCCATATTGGGGGCCATTTTTCACCCTGACAGGTACACAACTCACTTGGTGCCTAATAGTTTATGGCTTTATTGCTTCGGTATTACCGGTTTGGTTACTGCTTGCGCCACGTGATTATTTATCGACTTTCTTAAAAATTGGTGTGATTGCTGGTCTGGCAATCGGCATTATGGTGGCATTACCTGAGCTCAAAATGCCAGCGGTCACACATTTTATTGATGGGACGGGTCCAGTATTTTCTGGTAGTTTATTCCCGTTTTTGTTTATTACCATTGCCTGTGGTGCGATTTCAGGTTTCCACGCCTTGGTTTCAAGTGGCACCACACCAAAACTGGTCGACAACGAAGTCAATATTCGTATGATCGGTTATGGCGGTATGTTAATGGAATCATTTGTGGCCATCATGGCCATGATCTGTGCAACAGTACTGGATCCGGGAGTATACTTTGCCATTAATGCACCGGCAGCCGTTTTAGGGACCACGGTCGAAACCGCAGCAGAAGCGGTGCGTAACCTTGGTTTTGTGGTTACCCCAGAAGCATTAACCTTGCTGGCTCAAGAAGTAGGTGAGTCGACTATTTTATCGCGTACGGGTGGAGCACCAACCTTTGCCATTGGTATGGCGCACATCATCTCTGAAATTTTCAACAATCGCTCGATGATGGCTTTCTGGTATCACTTTGCGATCTTGTTTGAAGCTTTATTTATTTTAACCGCAGTTGATGCCGGTACCCGTGCATGCCGTTTTATGGTTCAGGACACTGTTGGTATTGTGATTCCCGCAATCAAAAAATCAGGCTCATTTGTGGGGAATATTATCGGTACTGCTGTTGCTGTGGGTGGATGGGGCTTCTTCGTTTATCAAGGCGTAGTTGATCCGCTTGGTGGGATTAACTCGTTATGGCCGCTGTTTGGTGTAGGTAACCAAATGCTTGCTGCAATGGCACTGATTTTAGGTACAGTCATCTTGTTTAAGATGAAAAAAGAAAAGTATGTTTGGGTCACGATTGTTCCAACAATTTTCTTACTTATTACCTGTATGACGGCTGGCTGGCAAAAGATTTTCCACGAAAATCCAAAAATTGGCTTTTTGGCACAGGCCAACCGTTTTTCAGATGCAATTGCTCGTGGTGAGCTATTAAAACCAGCAAAAACAATGGCAGAAATGCAAGCTGTAGTGATTTCAAATCAAATCAATGCAGTGCTATGTGGTTTCTTTATGGTGGTTGCAATCGTCATGGTAATTGCGTCGATTGGTGTGATTCGTCGTGCGCTTGCAAGCAAAGTCCCTACGGTCAATGAAGCACCTGCTGTGTATGAGGATGCAGATGCGTCTACCGTCACACAAGGAAAATAGCGATGGAACTAAGAATTGGAAAAAATGGTAAGGCGATGATTGTGAAAATCATCAAAATGACCATTATGTCGCAAAAAGATCTGCTTCTCTCACCTAAAAATTGGTCGAGAATTGCAAATTTATTTAAGCGCTTACAGCAAAGTTTTCGCTTGATGGTAGGGGTGCCTGATTATCAGACTTATTTGGATCATATGAAGAAGCACCACGCGGATTTGACCCCGATGGATGAAAAAACTTTTCATCGCTATTGTGTCGACTCTCGCTATCCATCGAAAGGTGGAAATTTGAAGAAATGTCCGTGCTAATCGTTATGTAATTGCTTTAGAAAAAATAAAAAACGGTGTATGTTTGAGCATATGCCGTTTTTTTATGAGCCATTTCAATGTGGAAAAAACAACAATTAGAATCATCGACATATTTCAAAGAACATTCATCTCTTCAACATCATATTGAACATTACACGCCAAGCATTCAGCTTTTTTTAAATCAGATTAATCAGATCATTTTAGATAAACCGGTTCAAACAAAGCTGTCCTTGGTCTGTTTGCTGGCCAATGGGCATGTGCTATTTGAAGATTTACCAGGATTAGGTAAAACAACTTTGGCCAGTGCTTTGGCTAAGCTTGCGGGGTTGCACTTTAATCGGATTCAATTTACCAACGATATGCTGGCCAGTGATGTGATTGGCATGAATATGTTTAATCAAAAAGAATCTAATTTTGAGTTTAAGCATGGCCCTATTTTTACCCAGATTTTACTGGCCGATGAAATCAATCGTTGTAGCCCCAAAACGCAAAGTGCGCTGTTGCAAGCGATGGAAGAGGGCGTAGTGACCTTAGATAGTGTGACATATAAACTCCCCGAGCCATTTTGGGTGATTGCTACACAAAATCCAATTTTTCAGAGCGGCACTTATGCACTTCCTGAATCGCAGCTCGATCGTTTCCTCATGCGACTGAGCTTGGGATATCCGTCACGTGCGGCAGAAAAAAGCCTCTTACTCGATGCCTCAAGACAGACACTTCTTGAGCAAATTACACCTGTATTGAGTCATGGCGATATTGTGTTGATGCAACAGTGTGTGCAGCAGGTGTATTTAAGTGATGTCGTATTAAATTACATATTAGACTTGGCTTCTTACAGTCGCTTGCAATCACATGGTCTTTCAACACGCGCTTTACTCGCAATTAAAATGGCTGCTCAGGCATTGGCATTTGTGGAAGGTCGTGAATATGTCATTACAGACGATATACAAACAGTGTTTCCAGCGGTGGCTGCACACCGTATGAAAATGACCGAGCAGGATGCTCACCTACTTTTGGACCAGGTGGAGGTCAATGATTAGGAGTTTGGATGATGCGAACGCTCTGGCAGCAATGGTTAAAAAAACGTTTTCGGATGGAACAAAGCACCATCTTGAAGCAACGTGATATTTTGATTTTTTTGCATCCACAAGGCATTTTGTTTCTCTTGTTGATTGTGATTACATTTATTGCCGGGATTAATTATGCCAATAATCTGATTTTGGGATTTTGCTTTTTAATTACGTCATTGCTGTGCCTGAGTGTGTATCTTAGCTTTAAACAACTCCATCAACTCAAACTAGAAATTTTTTGTCCTGAAGTTGGACAGGTCAATCATGTACTGCAAATCCAGCTTCAGTTTAAACAGTCAAATCACGCGATCAGATACTTAATGATTCATTTGCCTGAATCTCAGCAACGTATATTACTCAACCAAATGAGCGACAGTATCATATTAGAATTTATACCAACGACACGAGGTGCGTTTGAATTGCCTCGGATAAAAATTATGTCGAGTTATCCGTTTGGAATTGTACAAGCTTGGACGTATTTACAGGTGACACAAAAAATATGGATTGCACCCGCAAGTATCAGTATCGAGATGGAAGACAAGTATGTGCAACTTGAGCAGCAACATGATTTGGATGACTTTCGTGAACTGCAAGCTTATCGAGAAGGAGATACGCTACAGCATGTTTCATGGAAGCATCTTGCACGTGGTCAGGGATGGCTAACCAAACAATTTGAACCACACATTGAGCACAATCAGCTGGTGATTGATTACAGCGCGCTCCCTGGTCACGAACATGAACAAAAACTAAGCTGGATGATGCATTTGATTGAAAAGAGCGAGCAAGCTGATCGCTCTTTTTCACTGATTTTACCTCAAACTCATTTAAAGCCATCCATGGGAGCTAAGCACTCGATTCAGGCCCGAAAATTACTGGCGCAGGCCTGATATGGATAAGCAACTTTATTTTGCTGTACTACCACTCACGATCATGGTGCTTGTGGCTCAATTTGCTTATATGCCGGCGTCGGTGTCTTTGATTTGGCTCATTATGTTGCTGGTAATCGTGTGGCGATATTTTTATGCTGCGCTAAAGCCTATTTCTAAATTATTTTTGGTTGCACTGGTGTGTACGGCGCTTGGTCTGATTTATTTATCTTTTAAAACCTTTTTGGGTGTCGAGGCGGGCGTAGCATTACTCACGACTTGCTTATATGCCAAATGTATCGAAAGCAAAAGTACCCGAGACTTGTTGGTTGTATTTAATTTTGGTCTCTTTGTCTGTGCCAGTTTATTTCTACATAGTCAGTCAGCCTTGATGCTTATTGGCGTTTTGGTTGGGCTGATATTTTGTTTAATTGGATTATATCGTATTCAAATTCATGGTTTTATAGAGATCAACTCTACGCGATCATCTATCAAGCATGATGTGATTTTAACAATACGAACCATTTTGATTGCAACTCCGTTTTTCCTGATTTTATTTATATTTTTTCCCCGCTTTCCACCACTTTGGCATGTTCCGCTTACCTCTCACCAGGGCATGACTGGAATGAGTGACCAGATGTCGCCGGGTGACATTGCAGAATTGTCTCAATCGACCGCCTTGGCTTTTCGTATTATGGGTGATCTTACGCAATTGCCCATACAGCAGCAGCGCTATTGGCGTGCGATGGTGCTTGATCAGTATGATGGCGTTGTCTGGACGAGCCATACGGTTAACCAACTTCCAATACGTAACGAAATATTCCCTCATCAGGCGGTTCGCTATCAATATTTATCGGCCTTGCCGAATCAGTCATGGATCATGGGATTAGATCAATCAGGCGTGCGCGATCCAAATTATCAGCAGTATGCTGATGGCAGTATTAAACAAATTCGAAGACCATCAGGCACTGTACCTATCGAATTGTATTGGATGCAAACACAGATCAATACTACTGCACGAGCGATACAGTTAAGACAAGCACTAGATGCACCCCAACAGCTTGCACCGCAGACTTTTGCACTTGCACAACAGCTCTGGCAGCAAAGTAATTCGAGTCCAAGTCTTTATATTGAGCGCGTACTACACTGGTATCAAACACAAGGTTTTGTTTACACCTTATCGCCTGGCGTACTGAGCGGTACTCGAATGGATCAGTTTCTTTTTGAGCGCAAAGAAGGATTTTGTGAGCATTATGCATCAAGTTTTGTACTATTGATGCGCTATGCAGGCATACCGGCAAGAATAGTGGTGGGGTATCAAGGCGGACAGCTCGCACCCGATGCAAAAAGTTGGGAAGTTCGCCAGCTTGACGCTCATGCATGGACCGAAGTTTATTTAAATGATACATGGCAACGCATCGACCCAACTGCCGTGATTGCACCAGCTCGAATCGATGAAGGTATGCAACGCTATCTTGAGGACAACCAAAATGTCTGGGGTAATCAGGCGCAAAGTGGATGGGCAAGACACAATTTTAATTTTTTAAAAACACTCATCATCTGGCGCGATTATTTTGACTATCAATGGCAAAGTAAAGTAGTGGGCTATGATGTAAATCGTCAGCAGAATTTTTTGGCAAGTTTGGGGATTTTTTCCAGTACCAAAGCTATGTTGATGATGTTGAGTTTGATTGCAGTGGTCGTCATCATTTTTGTGTGGGGCCATGGTTATTTTTATCGACCTAAATGCTCAAGACTTGAGCGCTTGATTAATGGCTTTAGCCATAAGATTCATAGATCACTGCAAAAAAATAAAAGTGAAACCTTCAAATCATGGTTTCAGCGACTTTCGATGCATGTAAAATATACAAAACCTTTTGATGATGCGATTGCTGTACATGAAAAAATTCAGTTTTCGGGTGAAGTTTCAGACAAAGATTATATAAAATTCAAAGAATTGCTTAAACTGTGTGCATCTGAATTAAAGTCGTTAGAAAAAGCTTGTGTTCGTAAGGGAAACTGAATATTATTGCAACCACTTAGGCGTATAGCTCAGTTGGTTAGAGCGCTACGTTGACATCGTAGAGGTCTCCAGTTCGAGTCTGGATATGCCTACC
>NZ_JVOR01000049.1:0-31461 GCF_001054715.1 Acinetobacter sp. 243_ASPC
GCCGATGGATGTGCATTCTACACTATTTCTCACCCCTTGCAAGCATGTTGGACTAAAGTTTTGATTGCATGGCTATATTTTGAACCAAAAATAATATAAGCTATTATTTTTTATAGTTTATTTATTTTAAATGTTTTTTCTCACATTTAATTTTGTTTCAGATAGGCCAAAATCATCTGGCATAATTCCTGTTTAAGCTTTTGTTCTTCAATTAAAAAGTCGTTACTACTGACATAACGCATCATGGTAAATAAGGTGCTGTTGATGATCACAAAGGATTTATGCTTGAGTCTTTCAAAATCCCATTCGGGATAAAGCCTATTAAACACATAAAGACCGACTTCGAAAAAATGCTGTTCTAATATCTGAGCAGCTTTTGAATGGTTGTATTGATGCCAGTGTTTAAGTACCTCGATAAAAAATCCCTGATCGGCGTTCATTTTATCGAATCCAAATTGAATACTCAGTGGAATCAGGTATTCAATTTCTAATTGCTCTTGTGCCACTACTAGTTTTTTGAAGGTCTGCCCCAGTTGTTCACTTTTACGTAACAGTAGCTCTTGAATAATTTCTTCTTTGTTCTCAAAGTATTGGTAAATTGATCCGACACTGATACCAGAGCGCTCTGCAATTTTAGGTGTCGTGACTTGATGTAGGCCGTATTCTGCAATACATAATTGGGTAGCCTCCAAGACAGTATCGACCAGATAAATCGCGCGTTGCTGCTGGGGTTGTTTTCTCATAAATCGCCTGTCTCAAATGCGAATTGAATGCGAATAATTATTCGTATTAGAGTTGATTAAACATTAATCAGGCTGAATGTTCAATGCAAACTCTTTTACCGTCCAGATTAGCTTCATTTGATCATATGTCGAAATCACGCTGGCTTGGGCGTGTTTTATCCTATATTTGTAAGCGCCCCATTCAACCCAACGTAAAAGAGTATAGAGAACTCGCGGAAGCGTTAGTGACGGGTGATCCCGCCATGGACAAGGTGATCGATTGGCTGATGCAAAATCCTGCCGAACACCGACAGCTTTTTGAGACGGCGCTCTTTGAAGGCCTTGATGCGCTAGCTGAGCCCATTCCAGAACTGATTGAGTTTTTTGAGCAGATTACGCATCCGCCTGCATGGTTCGATGAAAGCCGTCTAAATGATGCAGTGATTTTCACGCATCGACTGGGCGTCAATAACGGCTTTATTCTGCGCGATTTGTCTTTGATGGTGGGCTACTTATACCCTGGATTTAACCGTCCGTTGATTCTCACTGGGGCATTGAAAAAACATGCCGGTAAACGCTTGGCGGAAACCACAAAATGGTGGGTTGAAATTACCGAGATTGATGGTTTAAAGCGCTTTGGATCAGGTTTTACCTCGACCATTTACGTGCGCTTTATTCATGCACTGGTTCGGCATCAACTGTCGCGCTCAGAAGAATGGGATACAAAAAAATGGGGATTACCGCTCAATCAGTTTGATCTGGCCATGACCAATATCGCCTTTAGTGGTGTGGTGTTATTGGGTATTCGGGCGCTGGCTGTATTTCCGAATAAGCATGAGGTAGCACAATTTTTACATTTCTGGAAATACGTAGGCTGGCTGATGGGGGTCGATGAAAAATGGCTGGTCGATAACGAGCGCGATGCTTGGCGTTTATTGTACTGGATGCAAGATGCTCACCCAGAATCGGACGAATCGAGCTTGGCACTTGGACAAAGCCTTTCAAAGGAACCTTTTGAACGTCGTTATCAGCGTATGCGTAGTTTTCAGCAAAAGCTGGCGTATCATATGCATCTTGAAATAACGCAGTTTTTTATTGGACGTAAACGCATGCACAAATTGGGCTTGGAAGAGCGCCCTGCGGCATGGTTTGCTTACTTCTTAATTGTGCGAAATCTGATTTTACATACCAGTGCAAAGTACCTACCCAAAGTGGACCGTTTTTTACTTCGACGCGGTCGAATTGTACAAAAGTTTGGTATGCATTTATATCAAAATGAAATTCAGTCACTCAGCGATATGCACAGTTAAAAAAGGGAGCCATGCTCCCTTTCTTTTCATCTGTTATTGATGGGCTGCACCCCCCGAATGAGATGAATGATCCATATTCATATCTTTCATGTCCATATGCATTTCCTCATGTGAAGTAGTAGCTGAGGCTGCTGCATTTTGTTCAGTTGCTGGCGCCATGGCAGGTGCTGTTTTAAAAGCATGCTGCTGGGTGTGCATTTTCTGCTGACTTGGCATGTAATCTGGCTCATTGTTCACCGCCAGATAAAAAACGCCCATAAATATTAGACTCAAGATAAAGGCCACGATCAGCAGCTTCCATCCCCACACTGATTTTTCGGGTGACAATTTTTCACTCATGTTCATCTCCTGTAAGAAGAGGCTGATCTCACGTTTTCATCCTCTTCTATATTTAGTCTATAAAAAATGCAAATCTTAGAATTTCATATTCACGCGCGCCCAATAATTACGCCCGCTGTTGTTAAACTGTTCGTTAGCAGCATAGCCAAATAAGGCTGCTCCCGATTTATTCAGATGTTCGGCATAGGCTTTATCGAGCAGATTATCAATCCCCACAGCAAAATCGAGTGTTGGACTGTATTGATAAGCTGCATTAATCGCCAGCGTACTAAAGCCCTTACTTTTACCGATATCATAACCTACGATATTGCCTTCATTGAGACTAATTCGGTTTTGCTTGGCGACCGCGCGCCACAATAGCCCTAGACTATAGCGATCTTGCACATAACGCAGATTGAATCGACCTTCGAGCGGTGCAATTTGAGGCAAAGGCTTACCGTCGCTGGTATTTTTACCCCATGCGTACATGGCAGATAGATCGGTTTGAAGATGATCGGTCAGATGATAACCGATTCCTGCTTCTGCCCCTGCAATGGTGGCATCGATACTACGTGCTGGTAAAATGCTGACACTGCCGTTTGGATTGGATTGATACGGCACCAAAATAAAATCATCGATCAATCCAGCATAGGCCGATGCCCACGACGTTAAGGCCCCCTGTTCAAATTCAAAGCCTAAATCAAGCTGTGTGGTCTTTTCGGTATCAAGATAGTTCAGTAGCCCCTTTGATACGCGAGAGATTTCCCAATAGTCTGGACTACGCTCAACATACCCAATGCCTGCATAGGTTTTAAGCCCATGTTCTGGCAATGCATGTTCAATTCGCACAAAGGCACTTGGATTGGTGTCTTTACGCTGTTGATCATTCGCAGCATGATTCACTTTTACTTGATCGATACGACCACCCGCAACCCATTTTGTCTCTGGCGACAAGGTATACGTCCACTCGGTAAATGCACCATAGCTTTGATATTCTAGGTCACGCTTTAAAGGTGGAATTGGGTTGGCATCGCGCATATACATATTGCCTGCGTGCTGATTATGCTGAGAATCCACACCAGAAACAGCACTAAAATTGCCCCATTCGGTGGTCACAGCCGTACGTGCATTAATCGTGCGGCGCGTTACCTCCATGGCCCCTCCTCCCATACTCATGCCCATGTTCATATTCATCGCCATTGGCGGTGTGCGCAGTTTAAAGTTGTCCATTACATGATCGTTGTAGCTATAATCGATCTGCGCCTCAACTTTCTTGATCACATCAGTAATATTTTTTTGCTCGGCGTGCAGTCCTAGGCTTTCACGTCTAAATTGTGTGCCATCCATAGTTCGGCCAGCATAGGCTGACTCTCCATCGCTGGCGCCTCCCCGTAGCTCCAGCCAAGTATCTTGAGTCGGTTTCCAGCCTAAAGCTAAATCGGTGCTCCAGCGCTCCCATTGGGATTGCACTGTTTTACCGTTGCCGTCTTGATAATTTCCGGCTACTGAACGATTGGCATTCAAGCGTGCATATTTGCTTTCGTCACCTACGGCAGCTTCAATATTGTGATCAAGCCGACCAAAGGAACCAATCAGTACACTGGCCTGTCCACGATAAGGTTTATCACGGCTTAACTGCTCAGGTTCGCGTTCAAAAAGGACTGTTGCCGCCGAGCCAGGGGTGGCATACAACACAGTTTGCGGGCCTTTAATCACGGTAATTCGATCATAACTTTCAGGATTAATGTAGGAGGTTGGAGAGTCCATCCGCGCTGGACAAGCCCCCAAGTTTTCGGTGCCATCGGTCAGCATTTTAATGCGTGAACCAAACATGCCCCGAAAGGTCACATCACCGTTAGTACCGCCATTTTTAATAGCGTTAAAGCCCAGAATACTTTGTAGATAATCTGCACCATCAGTGGCCGGAACGGGCTGAATCGGTTGTTTTGGATCTGCCTGAACAATCAAACCATTTGAACGCGTTGTTTCTTGTGCAGTTACCACAATTGGCGGCATCTGTGTCGTATCAGTTGCAGATTGCGTTTCGGCAAATGCAGTTGTGGTGGCAAGTAGCATCGCAGCCGTAATCGGCTGTAATAAAAATTGAGGCTGAGTCATGTCTGTATCTCAAAAACATAAATACGCGCTATGCCTGATACGTCTTATGCGTATTAGGCCAGAAAAACATACGAGGGATAAAACCCCGCAACGAAGCGTGATTTATGCAAATACAGGCGGTGCCCGACCTTGAGGCAGTAAAAATAGACGTTGAAGCGCGTAATAGACGTGTCGAAATGCTTGCTGAAACGCCAGCAAACGCACTTGAATGCGAACCAGTATTTCTTTTACATCCAGTTCGGGCGGTAAAATTAAATGGCCATAAACGGTGCAATATTGACACTGATGATTGAGATCGTGATGATCATGAGTTGGCGCCGATTGCGCTTTTTCGAGCATGCTGGGCATATGCTGCATGTGTGAATCTGCATGCGACATGGCCTTATGATGCTGAAGCGCCGACAGATCAAAAGTTTGGGCAATGGTTTCACAGACCGGAGCAATCTGATACTGCTTCGGCAATAACGGCTGTAAAAAAACCGCAATCTGTAATAACACTGCGGTGAATCCCAGCAGCAGCCCAATTTTAAACAAGTCCAGCCTTCTCAGAAATTTTGCCGTTATAGTATAACAAAACCCAATCGAAATTGGGTTTTTTTGGTGCATTTTGAGCGATTAACGTTTGACAGCGACTTTCTCTTTCTGGCGTGTCAGTTTTTCTACTTTCTCACGCGCTCGCTGACGTTTAAGTGGAGATAGATAATCGACAAACAGTTTTCCGCTCAAATGATCCATTTCGTGTTGAATACAGACAGCGAGCAAACCATCGGCCTCGATTTCAAATGCCTCACCGTCAAGGTTCAACGCTTCAATCTTGACGCGTGACGGACGGTTGACTTTGTCGTATATTTGAGGAACAGACAGACAGCCTTCTTCATAAGCCTGTGTTTCGTCTGTTAATGGGGTGATTTTGGGGTTGATGAAAACCATTGGCTGATCTTTTTCTTCAGATAAGTCCATGACAATCAGCTGGATATGACGATCAACCTGAGATGCAGCCAAGCCAATGCCGGGTGCTTCATACATGGTTTCTAGCATGTCTGATGCCAGTTGGCGGATTTCATCTGTCACTTCTTCGACAGGTTTTGCAACGGTGCGCAGGCGTGGATCAGGAAAACTCAAGATCGGTAATAAGGCCATAGTGTCTCCTCATTCGTGCCATTGATTAGAAAACCCAAAGAAAGGCAACTCGAAATAAAAATGTATGTATTGCCGTTATTATAACGCAAATACAAACCTAATTTTTAGGAATTATGATAATGAACATGGTTTTAAACGGCTTACGCACGTTTTCTCATTTGGGGCTTAAACAATACGGTTTCGCGTTGGCCATCTGTGGTGTAGTGGGCATATCGAATGCCGAAGCTGCAACGCGCAATCATAACCCACCCTCACTCAAGGCAGGTGCACCGCATGTCTATGTGGTCAAAAAAGGAGATACGCTTTGGGATATTTCTGGAAAATTTTTAAAAAAACCATGGCGATGGCCAGAGATCTGGGCCAGTAACAAACATGTGAAGAATCCACACTGGATTTATCCAGGCGACCGATTGCTGCTGTGTACGCTCAATGGTCGACCGCTCGTTGGACGAGATATGGGTGATGGCTGTGAAGGAATTATTCGTCGTTATACAGGCCGCACCACCTTACCCCCACAAGTTCGCATTGAAGAATTAAAAAATAGTATTCCCGTCATTCCGCTGAGCCAAATTCAGCAATGGCTGGAGCGCTCCACACTTGTATCGGCGGACGCTATTAAGTCTGTGCCTTATGTTGTGGGCACCACCGATCAACGTGTACTGGCTGCCAAAGGTCAAAAAATCTTTGTGCGGGGTCAGGGCCTACAAAATGGTCAGCGTTATGCGATCTATCATGAGGGTGAGCCCTACACCACTCTAGACGAACACGGCAAAAAGCGCATTCTGGCCGTAGAACTGATTCAGGTGGCTTCGGGGATTGCAGTGCAATCTGAACAAGAGATCACCACGCTCGAACTCACCGACACCTATAACGCAGAAACACGTCGTGGCGATTTGGTCATGCCAGAGCAAGATGCCATGTTACCAACATTGTTTTATCCAACCGAAGGCAATGAAATGGTGGCAGGTGGCAAGATTGTTCGTGTTATGGGCTCTATTGCCACAGCAGCACGCAATAGTGTCGTGACGCTTAATCGAGGCTTGAATCAAGGTGCCAAAGTAGGACAAGTACTCGATATTTATGCGCAAGGCGAAAGCGTCAAAGACCCGAAAACGCATGAACTGATCAAACTTCCGAATCAAAATATTGGAAGTTTGATGATATTTAAAACCTTTGATGAATTCAGTTACGCTTACGTACTCGAGAGCAACTTACCCATTAAAGTCGGGGCAGAAATTCACCCTCCTCAAGATGAAGAATAAAACAATATTATTAATAGACTTATGATGAAACAATTTTCTGCGCACCATCGCCATACCATTGCAGTATGGTCATTGGTGCAACACTCACTCTCAAGTTTTGATACCTTAGTTCGTCATTTTGGCGATTGTGAAACGGCGCTTGAACCTCAGAATCTGGCCAAGTGGCAACAGTTAAAGCTACATGCCAATCATCTAAAGCGAGCTGCGGAATACGCAACACCAGCGGGGCAATCGGCATTTTCAAACTTGCTTGCGCACATTCAGCAACACACTGATTTTATTGTTACGCCAGAAGATCCACTATATCCGGCCCAGTTGATGCCCTATACCGGCAAGCCCCCAATTTTATTTGGTCGAGGTTCGGCTCAGCCCTTATTACAGCCACAAATTGCCGTGGTGGGCAGTCGTAAACCCAGCCCACAT
Organism: Acinetobacter sp. 243_ASPC; assembly: GCF_001054715.1. Lineage (NCBI taxonomy): Bacteria > Pseudomonadati > Pseudomonadota > Gammaproteobacteria > Moraxellales > Moraxellaceae > Acinetobacter > Acinetobacter sp. 243_ASPC. The sequence continues at coordinate 7,294 of NZ_JVOR01000049.1, forward strand.
GGTCGGCAAGTGGCCTATGACTTTGCCTATTACCTCAGTGAAAAAGGATTTTATATCACCAGTGGGCTTGCACACGGCATTGATGAAGCAGCCCATCAAGGCAGTGTCATGCAGCAACGGACGATTGCAGTGATCGGAACTGGATTGGATCGATGTTATCCGGCAGGGAATCGTACATTATACGAGAGTATTACTTCGCAAGGCGGTGCAGTCGTCAGCGAGTTTTTGCCGGGCACACCACCGTTAAAGGCCAATTTTCCACGGCGCAACCGTATTGTGAGTGGCTTAAGTTTAGGCGTGTTGGTGGTGGAAGCCAAAAAAGAAAGTGGTTCACTGATTACCGCGAATCGAGCTGCTGAACAAGGTAAAACGGTCTTCGCGATTCCGGGACATATTTATAGTGAGTTTCATCAAGGCTGCCATCAATTGATTCGAGAAGGAGCAATTTTGGTGGATCATCCGGAGCAAATTCTGGAAGATTTAGCGCTTCCCACACATTGGCATGCTCAATCTACGGCAGCAGTCTCGGTCACCTCTACCCCTGAGGATGTATCCGATGCCTTGGCTGTTCCCGAAGAGCTGATTCCGCTTTATCAGCGCTTAGACTGGACGGGACAAGACCTCGATCAGTTGGCACAGCAGTTTGAAGGCTCGACCGCAGAGCTGACCGGTCAACTCATGGAACTTGAACTGTTGGGATTGTGCATTCAGCAGTCGGGACGTTATCTGCGTTGTACTGGCGGGTTTTAAGGTTCACAATAGCGTTATTTTTAAATTTGGAGATGAATTATGCTGACCACCTCCGTTACGGAAGCAGCCCAATACCTGACACAGGGCGATGTGCTGGCCTATCCGACCGAGGCAGTCTGGGGCTTGGGCTGTGATCCCTTCAATGAGCAGGCATTTCATGAAATTCTGCGTTTAAAGCAGCGCCCTATTGAAAAAGGCGTGATTTTACTGGCCGGAGATATTTCACAGGTCGAGCATCTACTGGATGAACTTGATCCAGATATTCGCCAGCAAGTCATTCAAAGCTGGACACAGCGCGGCGTCGATGAGCGCGCCACGACATGGTTATTGCCGATCCATTCACAGCAAATTCCCGCTTGGATTACAGGTCAACATCATCAGGTGGCTGTTCGGGTGTCTAATCACCCACTGTGTATGGCACTGTGTCATGCCTTTGGCGGCTTTATTGTCTCTACCAGTGCCAATCCGGCAGGACTTGAACCTGCGCGCTCACTACAGGAAGCTTCCGCCTATTTTGGGCAGCAATTACATTATTTAAATGGTGATTTGGGTTTAAGCCAGCAGCCAAGTCGGATTCTCGATGCCAAAACTGGCGATGTGATTCGCAACTAAATAAATGAACACTCAAATGCAAATAATTATCGTTAATTTGTATTATACAGATCTGTCTATCTAGCTACCTAGATAAATGGACAGACAAAAAAAAGCTCAGTCATATGAGGATGACTGAGCATAAAAAGGGATGTGTATCAATCACATCCAGAGGGTTCAACAATCTGGAAGTAGCAACAGTACACTTAAAAAGTGGCTGTTTTTACAGTGCGCGTAGTATGAAAGAAACAGCTCATTAATACAAATATATTATTTATCTTATGAAAAAATAATTTTTTTACCGATGAAACCTTCTGGTTATCTAAAAAGTTAATTTATATTGATCTTTTTATTCAAATTTTATAGAAAACTGATAATTGTTTAATTTTTAAACACACCCTGTAATCATAGTGGAATTCGATAAGTCACCACATCGTGCTAGAATATTTTTTACTTAAATTTATTCAGACAAAAGAGAGCACATAAAAACCCTGTTCATATGCTCCCACCCTGCCCTTAGCACTTAAAAGTGATAATCCACTCTTACCATAGGTGTGCTCGCAGTGGCCCCCTTTCCGGCAAAACCATCAGTATCGTTACCGAATTTGTTTTTCCAGTATTCGTAACCTGCACCCGCACGTAATTTGCTGTCTTTTAGCCCGATCAATCCGCTCATGTCATACATAATGCGTGCATCGATGTGGGTTTCCGCTTTGGTATCGCCACCAGATTCATTTTTTCCTTTAGCATCAATCCACAGTGCATAGCCTTCAAAGGACAGCGGTGTTTTTGCAATCGGAATGCCCCACGTAAACTGTGCTGCCATGTGTGTATCGTAAGTATAACGACCCGTTGAGTAACCAAATCGTGGCGTATCAGAAGACGGATCATTACTTTCAAATAGTGCCAGCACACTAAAATCTAAAAAGCCCGGTACATCAAAGCGAACCGTTGGGCCTACCACCCACATGCGCTTTTTCGAGCCATAACTGTCATTTTTGGTATTCCAGTCTAACCCCGCGGTCAAACCTGCGCCACGTATATAGCCGGGTACTGCCAAATCCTTTTTAAACAGTGCACCTGCATCCAGATAACGGCGTATTACCACATAGGCTTCTTGGGCACCTTTACCACTTGACTGGGTACTGTTGGGCTCATCATCTGACTGAAGTAAATCGACATTGAAAAAGTTGGAGCCGTATTTATCACCACTGGCATGGGTGAGATTAAAAATCTGCTTGGTAATATCAATTCGATCGCCTGCGGCATCATTTTTATAAGGTTCTGCAAATTGAGTACCATAGCGCCAGCCAATTGAGGTATCACTCCAGATGGCTGCATCTGCGACTTGCATGGCGCCCATTCCCCCCAGAATGGTCGCGAGGCTTCCCATCAGTTTTTTTAATGATCTGCCTTGTTGTACTGCGTTCATTACACACTTCCCCTGATCCACTTCCTTAAGTAAAAGCACTGGCTATTTATCTGAAGATGCATAGCGATGGCTGTTTGACATTCGCTTAAATGGCTTGCAAAACGATGTCGCCCGCTGATAAAGGCAAGTTTCCTACCAAAGAAATGATTATTGAGAATCTGCAATGTTGCTTATGCAAAAAATGCCATAACACATGTCTATCATGCATCTATATTGGCCATGATAAATAAGAAAAGACCAGCGCCAGCAGATGATGATCTGATGCTCGCGCCTGATCAGGGATGCGCGTTATGGTGATACAAAGGAATTTAGTTTAAGACGTGACTGTCGTTTCGAAGTACCGAAATAATCAGCTCACGAAACCAGCGCTGTTCTTGCGAGCGATGTAAACGCTCATGCCAGAGCAAGAAATACGGAATCTTGGGGAACTTGACTGGCGCATCGACCACTTTGAGTGGCAGCAATGCACTATAATGGCGAGAGAATGAACGCGGTGCTGAAAAAATCGCGTCAAATTGCAGCAGCATGTAGGGAATCATGCCGAAGTATGGCACATAGGCCACGATATTACGTTTGATTCGTTCTTTGGCCAAATACAAATCAATCACGCCACGCTGACCGACGGTATATGGCGTTGGGGCAATATGGTCGGCTTGTAGATAATCGTCAAGTGTTAACGGCCGTGCAGCCATTGGATGCGATTTACGCATCAGGCACACCACTTCATCTTCGAACAGTGGTGCAAGGCGCAAATATTCGGGTGGCTGCGGCCAGTTACCAATTACGGCATCATACATCCCGCTTTCTAGTGCATGGGTATAATCTACATCGTGCGCCATCGAGTGCATGATGACGGTGCAATGCGGTGCTTCTTGTCGTACACGACGCAACACTTCACCCAGCGCAATCGCGTTGAGGTAATCCGGCGCGGCAATATTAAAGACTTGACGCGACTCGGCCGGATGAAAGTGCACCTGCTGTGTGGCAATCAGTTCCATTTGCGCCAGTGCTTGACGCACAGGTTCAAGTAGCGCTTCACCACGTTCGGTCGGGGTCATGCCATTACGACTACGAACCAAAAGCTGATCGCCAGTAATGTCTCTGAGTTTTTTGAGTGCGGTACTGATGGCAGGTTGGGATTGATTGAGCCGCTTGGCCGCATTGGAGACGCTTTTTTCAGTTAATAGCACATGCAACACCTGCAAAAGATGTGCATCTAAAGCTTCCCATTTGTTGGCTGGATTAATCACCGCTGCGTCCTGATTTTATTCGTTACATGTTTAGCGTATTCAAGTTTTATACCAAATGGACAATTCTAAAACTCATCCAGACGATCAACCACACGCCCTCAATCAGTACACTACCATTTACTGCATGTTTTGCCTATTCTGCCATCGTATTGAATACACTGCCACACCACGCTGTCCATTCAGATACTCGCCCGCATAAGTTGAAGATACAGTTAAATTAAAAAAAAAGCGGATCTTTTAAGACGAGGTATTTTGTACGATGACAGGCGCATTTTTCTTTTGTGCCATCACAATGCCGACCAAAATCATCATGCCACCAATAGTATGAAATAAAGTCCATTGCTCGGCTAACCATAAACTGGCAATAATTGCAGTAAACACTGGCATTAAATTCATAAAAATACTGGTACGATTTGGTCCGATGTGTTGTACCGCCAGCATCCACAGCAACGGCGCCAGCAATGAAGGAAAAATACCCGCATAGAGTAAGCTCGGTGCATTTCGTGCATTAATTGCATCTAGACCAAAATACATTAAAAACGGGATGTGATAGAGCAAGGCAAAACCGATTTGCACATATAGACTAATCAGTAATGGAATTTTGAGCTGCCATTTTTTTAAGAATACACCATAAAAGGCATAGAAAAAGACAGCCACGACCATGAGTAAATCACCCGAATGACCGCCCATATTGAGTAGCGTAGTAAAATCACCTTTGCCTAAAATATACAGCAGACCTAAAAACGAAATGATACTGCCCACAATGGCAAATCGATTGGGAATATCTTTTAAAATCAGCATTGAAACAAAGATGGTAAACACGGGAATGAATGCATTGACAATTCCCATGTTGGTGGCGGTGGTATAATGCGCGGCGGTATAAGATAAGCCCTGATACAGCACCATCCCGAAGGCACTCAGTATGGCGAGCTGGCCCAAATGCCGACGGACCAAAGCACGTTGCGCCCAGACTTTGAATAGCATAAAAGGCGTCAGCACAATAAAGGCTATGAGCCAGCGGTAAAAGCTAATGCTGGCCGGTTCAATCAGATCGACCGCATAACGCGTAACGGCAATATTCATCGACCAAATCAGTACTGCAATTAAGGGCAATAAAAAAGCCCACCACTGGGTTTTTGCGATCTGATTCATGCTGCTCTCTGTATCCTGAAGATACGATTATTGTCGATAATGACGGATGAAATTGAAATATCGCATTTCAGACATTTATATCGCGTGATCGCCATGCGACTGTACAAACAAACACCAGCTCTGCATAGCGTACTTTACTACCGCTGTGAGTTGCGCTAGATCTGCACCATCACGTGCCTGTAGCGTAAGACCCTGAAGCAGCGTGGCATAAAAATCGGTCATGGTTTCAATCGGTGCGTTGGCGGGTAAATCACCATCGATGATGCCTTGTTGCAAGCGCTCCAATAATTTGTGTTTGGTTTTTAACCGTTTTGACAACAAGGTGTGCTGAACTTGCTGGGTCGATTCGGAACAGTTCATGGTCGCCACCACCAACATACAACCGGAAGGCTTATTGGGTTGCAGCAAACGGTTCAGATTGTCATAAAAATACAATTCAAAGGCAATTTTGGCAGTTTTGGCTTGTTCAAAAATACGCTCGATGGGACATGCCTCATGCGCTAAATAATAATCGATGCTTTTATAAAACAAAGTCGCCTTGTCACCAAAGGTACTGTACAAGCTCGGGGCAGTCACATTCAATGCCTGAGTCAGATCATTGATTGAGGTCGCCTCGTAGCCATGTGCCCAAAACAGCAGCATCGCTTTTTCAAGCGCTTGCTGCTCATCAAAGCATTTTGGGCGCCCGCGTTTTTTTTTGCACGGCACGTCTTGATCCTGCTGCTCAAAGCCATTTGCTACATCTGTCATAAACGCCACGTTTATTTTTATAACAATCACTATTAAATTACTTGACGCTGGTGAATTGTTCAACTATTTTATTTTTATAATGATCACTATTAAATTATAAATTAGATCGATCACACGCTTTGCATCTCCCATAATTAGGATATTCATCATGAATGCGCTTCATGTTCAAGAGGCTACGCCCTCTCGTCCCACTGGTGGCAGTTGGCTCGCCATACTCGCCGTTTCAATTGCGGCATTTGCACTGGTGACCAGTGAGTTTTTGCCTGTCGGGGTACTCAATGACGTGGCCACTGATTTGAATATCTCGGTGGGTACTGCCGGATTGATCATCACGCTCCCCGGCGTCATGGCGGCGCTGGCGGCACCATCACTGCCAGTTATTTTTAAACAGCTCGATCGTCGTTATGTACTGATTGTACTGACCGCCATTATGGTACTGGCCAATGCCTTGACTGCCTTTGCAGACGATTTTAACGTGCTGCTTATCAGCCGGATGATTCTGGGCATTGCCATTGGGGGGTTCTGGGCCACGGCAATTGCATTGAGTGGTAAATTGGCGCCTGCCCATTTACCAATTGCCAAAGCTACCGCCGTAGTGATGGCCGGTGTGACCTTAGCCACGGTACTGGGCGTTCCGATTGGCACGTGGTTAAGCGAATTTTATGGCTGGCGTAGTGCTTTTGGCATTACCGCCATCATTGGTTTTGTGGTGCTGCTGTTACAGCTACGTTTTTTACCGGTGCTGGTTCCTGAATCATCGATTCGACTTCAAGACCTACCAGCCTTATTGCGAGTGCCTAAAGCACGTAACGGCATGTTAATTGTGCTATTGATGGGTTTGGCACACTTTTGTGCTTATAGTTACCTCGCACCTTTTTTTAAACATATTGCAGGATTCGACGGCACCACCATCAGTAGTCTGCTTTTGCTATACGGTATTGCGGGAGTATTTGGTAATGCCTTTGCAGGCTATAGTGGTAATTTGAATATTCGCTACACCATGGCTTTTGTGGGCGTATGTTTTGCGGTTGTTTTCTTTAGCTTTCCCGTCTTTGCCATTCATGAAGCCGGCGCGATGATTTTAACTGCGTTATGGGGCTTTGCCTTTGGTGCATTTCCAACTTCGGCCAATATCTGGATGTTTGTTCATGCGCCTAAAGCCGTCGAAAAAGGCATGCCACTGTTCGTCGGGATGTTTCAGGTCATGATTGCGACAGGCTCTTTGATCGGCGGCTATGTAGTTGACCATTTTAATGAAAATATCTTAATTTATGGTGTGCTCAATTTTGTTGTGTTGGCCTTAATTGGTTTATTTACCTTAGTTAAAGGTTTAAGCAATCCAAATCTTCACTGCGAACAGTAAATTTTTTCGGATTTCTCATATGGATTTATCTTCCGCATCACCTACCGCAGCGATGCTCAAAGAGCAGATTGATATCCATGAGTTTTTCTTTCACCCCCACGATGAAGTGCTTACACATTCATCGCTTTGGGGGGATTTTAATTTTAGCTTGAATGGACTGCTGCAAATTCAGGTCGAGCAACGGACATTTTTTGCACCACCCAATTACGGTGTGTGGCTACCACCACGGACCACACATTGTTGTCTTAATATCGATCAGCCGACACATTTTGTGTGTATTCGGCTACATCCTCAGCTTTCCGCGAAATTGAGTGATTGTCCAAAAACACTCGAGATCCAGCCATTTTTTCATGCCTTGGTAAAAGAGATTCTAGATCCGACCCGTGATCATTCCGAGCAAAGCCATCTGCACTTATTACAGGTATTGCTGGATCAGCTCCTGACAGCCAAACAATATGATCATTATTTACCAGCGTCAGCGCATCCCGTACTGGCACCGATTTTAAATGCTTTGGCCGATGCCAAACGCTTTGCTCAAAGCCTACAGCAAATTCTTGATGATTTTGAGATTAGCGAGCGACATGCGCTGCGCTTATGTCAGCAAGAGTTAAACATGGGGCTCTCTGAATGGCGCAATCGAGCCAAAGTGGTGTACGCGGTTGCAAAAATTCGTCAGGGTGATTCAGTCAAACGTATTGCGCTTGAGCTGGGCTATCATCAAAGCTCGAGCTTCATCGCATTTTTTAAACGTTACACCGGACACACACCCGTACAGCTTAGAACGCGTTAATCTCAAGCCTTAACGATCTGTTTCATCACAAAATTATGCTATACATCGCATTTAAACATGTCATCGTATGCTATGCCTGAGCGCCCTCAATACATGCTCTTGTAAGCTTATTTTTACTCTTTCTTTTACATAAGGATTCGATATGAGTCAGTCGGTTTATCATATTCCTGTTCAAGACATTCAAGGCCAAGCGGTCGATCTTGAACAATACCATGGCCAAGTACTCTTGATTGTGAACGTTGCATCAAAATGTGGCCTCACGCCGCAGTACGAAGGACTCGAAGCACTGTATCAAGCTAAAAAAGATCAAGGCTTAACCATTTTAGGCTTTCCAGCCAATAACTTTTTGGAACAAGAGCCTGGAACGAATGAAGAAATTCAGCAGTTCTGCTCTTTAAATTTCGATGTGAAGTTTCCATTGTTTGCAAAAATTTCGGTTGCTGGTGAAGACAAGCATCCGCTTTATCAAACTCTTATTCAAGCACAGCCCGAACGTATTGGAGAAGGCCCGTGGTGGAAAGACTTGGTTGAATATGGTCTGACCCCAAATGAACCACCAGAAGTGCTATGGAATTTTGAAAAATTTTTAGTCAGTAAAACAGGCGAAGTCGTTGCCCGTTTTGCACCCGACATTACCGCAGATGATCCTCGCCTGATTGATGCCATTAATCAAGAATTAGCCAAATAAGCCATTCTATATGAGGCATGCCGCAGGTATGCCTCATGCATTCTATCCTCTAAAAACAATACTTTTACAACATGACCTTCATATTCTGCTAAATCGGGCATGCTCTAATTATTAAATTAATAATATGGCGCCATTTGAAGTTTCTGTTTGATAATGCGGGTGTCATATGGCCTTGGATGGAAAAAATGATGATGCCTACACCTTTCGCTGCTAAATTTTCTTTGCTTGTGCTGAGCTGTAGCATATTGTTTGTGGGGTGTGATCAACCACCCGACGCGGAAAGTACAGCGCGTGAGCGAAGCATGACATCGGCCAATCAAGACAACATGCCTATCGATAATCAAGGTAGTGATGATGCCCTCAACAATGAAGAACGCTCATCGACCACGAATCTATTTTACTTGCTTCGCGACGCGGCAGATTTGCAGCTTAAAGTAGGTCAAGACATGCAAAAGTTACAAGCGACGCAAAGCCAGCTTGAAACTGCACTTCAAGAACAAGACCCGCAGGCCGCACAGCAAACATTATCTCACTTTAAAACCCAGTTGACCCAATTCAATGACAATCTCAATCAGTTACAACTGAAAAGTCCAGAGGTTGAAAAATTACGTCAACAGCTGATCAATACCAATGAGCAGCTGTTACAGAGCGATCTGTTTCAACAGACATTGAACTGGAAAAAACAGGATATTGTGGCTATTCAGCATCAGCTCAATACGCTACAAACTGAAATGCTGAAACTGGCTGCCCTAATTGTTAACCCAAACTCGACGGCTTCAAGCACAGACTCTAAATCTTAAGGCGCCCTAGAGATCGCTCAGACTAAGACAAAGTTGATAACTGAGTTGCTGCTCAGGAAATAGTGTTTGTTGCTCGGTGGCCACCTGTCCAGCCTCAACACAAACAAATTCTTGCCAGCTTTGAGGTGCTAAATCGGCCATGCGCTTGGTTTTTTCAATCCATGGGTTCCACACCACCGCACTTTGTGCAGATGTCTCAATCACAATTTGTGTTGTAGACGAGTCATCTAAGCGAAATTTTCCTTTCGTGAGCGGATAGATCTGATCGGTTTCACAATGAAACTCAAGCGAAGCAGTATCCTGCTGCTTGATCTGATGACCATCTAGTTGATCGATGTAAGAACACCCTTCAACGCCATACAGTCGGGTACGTTGAGTCTTGACAGCAAAATAACTGTGCCAAGCAAAACCGAAGCTGATCGGATGGAGATCTAAGTTATTCAATCGAAAGTTGAGTTCAAGGGTTTGCCCCAACCGGATGTGCATTTCAAGACAAAATGCGGCATCCCAATAACGACGAGTCGCAGCATGATCACGAAGTTCAAAGGTCAAGCTGTGTCCTTGACCCTGTTGATATTGAGCATCTTTGAATTGCCACTGCATATTTCTGGCAAAGCCATGTGCAGGATAGTCTGTTTCAATTGCATGCGCACCAAACCATGGAAAACATAGCGGAATGCCACCACGAATAGCCTTTCCTGCTGCAAATGAATTACGATCTGAGAGCCAGAGTACATCACGCTGATGTTGCTTAGAATAAAATTGTAGAACTTGCGCACCCTGTAGAGCCACTTGAGCCGTACAAAATTCATTGTCGATCTGCAAGACCTGAAGCGCATCTGGTCCCAACGATGCCCACTGAAGGCCCGTGATGTTTTGAAACGCCATATCTGTCATGTCCTCTGCTGCACCTATTTGCAACAGAGCTTAGCGCAAAGCTTGGCTAAACAACAGACATAAAAAAAGCCACCTGACGGTGGCTTCTTCAATCCAAAATCGTGGCTTAAAGCGCGCGATTCTTGATTTTACGAATCGTTTCAAGCTGAGCTGCAGTTTCTGCAAGCGCAGCAAGTGCAGCAGCAGAATCCAGATCACTCTTCTGATTGGCAAGCAATTGCTCGGCGTGCTTACGCGCTTCAACAATTGCTGCTTCATCTAGGTTGTCAGCACGGATTGCAGTATCTGCAAGCACGGTCACAACGTGAGGCTGAACTTCTAACACACCGCCTGATACATAAACGATTTCTTCTGTACCATTTTCCAACTGAACGCGGATCGGTCCTGGTTGGAGCAAGGTTACCAGTGGCGCGTGTCCAGGTAAAATACCCAACTCACCACCTGCACCTTTAGCGATCAACATCGTAACTTGTCCAGAGTAAATTGACTCTTTCACACTTACGACATCACATTGCATCGTCGCCATGAGAACCTCCTAAATTAGAGTTGCTAATTAAAGTTTCTCAGCTTTAGCAATTACTTCGTCAATACCACCCACCATGTAGAACGCTTGTTCTGGGATGTGATCGTATTCACCAGCTAAAAGACCTTTAAAGCCACGAATCGTTTCTTTAAGTGGTACTAATTTACCAGGTGCACCCGTAAATACTTCAGCAACGTGGAATGGTTGAGAGAAGAAACGTTGGATTTTACGCGCACGGTAAACAACCAACTTATCTTCTTCTGCCAATTCATCCATACCCAAGATCGCGATGATGTCTTTAAGCTCTTTATAACGTTGCAATACGTTCTGTACAGAACGTGCAATTTCATAATGCTCAGCACCAACAACCAATGGATCTAGCTGACGTGAAGTTGAGTCAAGTGGATCGATCGCTGGATAAATACCAGAAGATGCGATGTCACGGCTCAATACAACAGTTGCATCTAAGTGAGCAAACGTTGTTGCAGGCGATGGGTCAGTCAAGTCATCCGCAGGTACGTATACCGCTTGGATCGATGTGATCGAACCAGACTTAGTCGACGTAATACGTTCTTGAAGTACACCCATTTCCTCTGCAAGTGTAGGCTGGTAACCTACTGCAGATGGCATACGGCCTAACAATGCTGATACTTCAGTACCTGCAAGCGTGTAACGATAGATGTTGTCAACAAACAACAATACGTCACGGCCTTTACCGTTTTCATCTTTTTCATCACGGAAATATTCCGCCATAGTCAAACCAGTCAACGCTACGCGTAAACGGTTACCTGGTGGCTCGTTCATCTGACCGTAGACCATTGCTACTTTGTCAAGAACGTTAGAATCTTTCATTTCGTGATAGAAGTCGTTCCCTTCACGGGTACGCTCACCAACACCAGCAAACACAGATAAACCTGAGTGAGCTTTCGCGATGTTGTTGATCAACTCCATCATGTTAACGGTTTTACCAACACCAGCACCACCGAACAGACCAACTTTACCACCTTTAGCAAACGGGCAAAGTAAGTCGATGACTTTAATACCAGTTTCTAAAAGATCAGTAGAAGCTGCTTGTTCAGCATATGAAGGTGCTTGACGGTGAATTGGCAAACGCGCTTCAGTCGCAACTGGACCTGCTTCATCAATTGGGCGACCCAAAACGTCCATGATACGGCCAAGTGTAGCCGGACCTACTGGAACAGAAATCGGTGCATTTGTGCTGGTTACGTTAAGGCCACGTTTAAGACCTTCTGTAGAACCCATTGCGATGGTACGAACAACACCATCGCCAAGCTGTTGCTGAACTTCTAATGTAGTTTCAGTACCGTCAACTTGGAGAGCGTCATAGATCTTAGGAACGCTATTGCGCTCAAACTCGACGTCGATTACCGCGCCGATGATCTGAATGATACGACCGCTACTCATTGCTGTCTCCTCAATTCAAACTTAATAATGTTAAACGGCAGCGGCACCGCCAACGATCTCGGAAATTTCCTGAGTAATCGCGGCTTGACGCAGCTTGTTGTAAATGAGTTGTAGGTCTTTAATCAATTGTCCTGCGTTGTCTGTCGCTGCTTTCATTGCGACCATACGAGCTGATTGCTCACATGCAACGTTTTCAATTACACCTTGATAAACCATCGACTCGATATAGCGAACCAACAAACCATTTAACAATTGTTCTGCTTCTGGTTCGTAGATATAGTCCCAACCATAAGTACGGTTGAGGTTATCGCTTTCTTCTGCTGGTGCTAAAGGAACAAGTTGTTCAACTTTAGGCTGCTGAGTCATTGCATTGACGAAGCCATTTGACACAAGGTAGATACGATCTAACTCGCCTTTGTCAAATGCATCAAGCATGACCTGTACTGAGCCTGTCAACTGTTCAAGACTTGGCGCATCGCCAAGCTGGGTCGTTGCACCAAGCACTTTACCGCCGTAATTCTTAAAAAACGAAACCGCTTTTTGACCAATCAAAGCAAATTCAACTTCAATTGACTGCTGTTGTTGTGCTTTGACATGCTGCACAACTTTCTTGAACAAGTTAATGTTCAAGCCACCTGCCAAACCACGATCTGAAGACACCACGATATAGCCAACACGCTTAACAGGGCGATCAACCATATAACGATGTTTGTATTCAGGGTTTGCTTGGACCAAGTGAGCAATTACACGGCGCATATTATCGGCATACGGACGGCCTTGGGCCATGCGCTCTTGCGCACGACGCATTTTAGAAGCAGCCACCATTTGCATCGCGCGAGTAATCTTTTGCGTGCTCTTGATACTGGCTACTTTGGCGCGAATTTCTTTTAAATTTGCCATACGCTTAACCTAGTAGTCGAAAGCTCTTTCGAGCCTTCGAAGGTTGATCCGTGAACCAAACTTAACTAAAGATAAACTTAGTAAGTTTGAGTCGCTTTGAAGCTCTCAATACCTGATTTGATTGCTGCTTCGATGTCTTTGTTGTAATCACCAGTTTCATCGATCTGTTGCATCAAAGGCGCATATTCAGAACGGAAGTAAGAAATTAGCGCAGCATCAAAGTCTACGATTTTCTTCACTTCTACGTCAGCCATGTAGCCTTCGTTAGATGCATAAACAGAAACAGCTTGGTCTGCAATTGAGTAAGGCGCATATTGTTTCTGCTTCATTAACTCAGTTACACGTTGACCATGCTCAAGTTGTTTACGCGTTGCTTCGTCAAGGTCAGAAGCAAACTGAGCAAACGCAGCCAATTCACGATATTGTGCAAGAGCGGTACGGATACCACCAGACAATTTCTTGATGATCTTGGTTTGAGCTGAACCACCAACACGCGATACCGAAATACCCGCGTTCACAGCAGGACGAATACCCGCGTTGAACAATGATGTTTCAAGGAAGATCTGGCCGTCGGTAATCGAAATTACGTTGGTTGGTACGAATGCAGATACGTCACCCGCTTGAGTTTCAATGATTGGCAATGCAGTCAAAGAACCGGTTTGACCCGTTACTGCGCCATTCGTGAATTTCTCAACGTAGTCAGCTGAAACGCGCGAAGCACGCTCAAGAAGACGAGAGTGAAGATAGAATACGTCACCTGGATATGCTTCACGACCTGGTGGACGACGAAGAAGCAATGAGATTTGACGGTAAGCAACAGCTTGCTTAGACAAATCATCGTAAATGATCAACGCATCTTCACCGCGGTCACGGAAGTATTCACCCATTGTACAGCCTGAGTACGGTGCCAAGTACTGCATAGCAGCAGGATCAGCAGCCGCAGCAGCGACAACAGTGGTGTACGCCATAGCGCCAGTTTCTTCAAGCTTACGCACTACGTTTGCGATGGTCGATTGTTTTTGACCAATTGCAACGTATACGCATTTAATGCCTGAATGTTTCTGAGCGATGATCGCATCGATCGCCATTGCTGTTTTACCAGTTTGACGGTCACCAATGATCAACTCACGCTGGCCACGACCTACAGGGATCATGGTATCAACTGATTTATAACCAGTTTGAACAGGTTCGTCGACCGATTGACGCCAAATTACGCCTGGTGCTACTTTTTCAACAGCATCAGTTAATTTCGCATCAATTGGGCCTTTACCATCAATTGGGTTACCCAAAGCATCTACGACACGGCCAAGAAGTTCAGGACCAACTGGCACTTCAAGTACACGACCGGTACAACGAGCTTTTTGACCTTCTTGAAGGCTTAGGTAGTTACCTAAAACAACGGCACCCACTGAATCCTGTTCTAGGTTCAGTGCCATACCAAATAAGCCGCCGTCAAATTCGATCATTTCACCGTACATTGCGTCAGCAAGACCGTGAATGCGCACGATACCGTCAGATACCATGACGATGGTACCTTCGTTCTTCGCGGTCGCGCTGGTGTCCAGATCGCCTATACGCTGTTTAATGAGCGCACTGATCTCGGATGGATTCAGTTGTTGCATTGCGCTATTCCTCAATCTTTTTAAAGTTCAGTCTTCTTTTATGCATTATGCAAGAAGACGAGTCCGCATTTTTTCAAGCTTGTTCAGCGCAGAATCATCTATCACTTGATCGCCTGCACGAATAACAACACCTGCAATTAATGCAGGCTTCACTTCTACTGCGATCGTCACAGAGCTGTTATAACGCTTTTCGAGAGCAGTTTTTAACAGTTGTTCTTGTTCAGCAGACAATGGAAATGCCGATTCAATCACGACATCTACCACGTTGTTATTCTGTGATTTAAGCTCTTCGTATTCTTCTGCGATTTCTGGCAAAAGAATCAAACGATCATTATCAGCAAGAAGCGTCAAAAAATTTGACACTGCTTGTGATTGATCTTCACCTAAAATTTTAGCGAAAAGCTCAACTTGCTCTGAAGGAGTAAGTTCAGGACGATTCAAATAAGCGGAAAATGCTTCGTCTTGCACCGCTGCACTGAGCACTTGTAATGCTGTGGACCAGTTATCTGTCGCACCCTGCTCAGAAGCGTAAGCAAAAGCTGCTTTAGCGTACGGGCGTGCCAACGTCAAGAGTTCAGCCATACTTCCCTCGCTTAAAGTTTAGCAGCCAGCTGTTCAAGCATGGCAGCATGAGCTTGTTGATCAACTTGCTGGCTCAGAATTTTTTCTGCACCATCAACTGCCAAAGCAGCCACTTGTTGACGTAATTCTTCGCGAGCAGCATTGATTTCTTGATCAACAGTCTCTTTTGACTGTTGACGAATACGTTCACCTTCAGCAGTTGCTTGGGTGCGCGCTTCTTCAATCAATTGTGCTGCACGACGGTTCGCTTGTTCGATCAATTGAGCCGCTTGTGCTTTAGCAGCATCAAGCTCTTGCTTAACTTGCGCCTGAGCATCAGCGAGATCCGCCTTTGCTTTTTCAGCAGCATTTAAGCCATCAGCGATTTTGCGCTGACGCTCACTAATCGCATTGATTAGTGGTGGCCAAACGAATTTCATGCAGAATGCGACGAAAATCGCAAATGCAATCGCTTGACCAATCAATGTGAGGTTAATATTCATAGCAATTCCTCAAAATGGTGGATTTCGGAATTAAGATGATTAACCTACAAACGGATTAGCGAAGATGAAGAACAAGCCAATACCAACACCGATCATAGGCACAGCATCAAGAAGACCTGCGATTAAGAACATACGAGTTTGAAGTTGTGGAGCAAGTTCTGGTTGACGAGCAACAGCTTCTAAAAAGCGACCACCTAAAAGACCAAAACCAATCGCAGTACCTAAAGCACCGAAAGCGATCAAGATAGCAGATGCAATTGCAACTAGACCTAAAGTGAGTTCCATGAAAAATTCCTCAGAGGTTAGGTTATTACCAAATTAAACTAAAAATTGTACCTAGCTATCCCTATGATAACTAGGGATAAACCATTAATGCTTTTCGCTTGCCATGCTCAAGTATACGATGGTCAGCATCATGAAAATGAATGCCTGCAACGTGATGACGAGAATGTGGAAGATTGCCCAAGGCACGGACAATGCCCATTGAATCCAAAACGGTAAAAGTGCGATCAAGATGAAAATCAACTCACCCGCATACATGTTACCGAAAAGTCGTAGAGCCAATGAAATTGGTCGTGCAAGGAAAGTTACCAATTCCAGAATTAAGTTCACTGGAATCAACAACGCTTTTGCAACTGGGTTACTTGGATTAAATGGGTTAAGTGCCAATTCACCAACAAATCCGCCAATGCCTTTCTCACGAATGCTGTAAAACAAAATCAGCACAAATACAGACAGCGACATACCTAGGGTAATGTTCGGGTCAGTAGATGGTACGATTTTGAAATAAACATGGTGAGGGTCCATGCCAAACACGTGTGCACCAATAATTTGAGCCAACATCGGCACCCAATCCACAGGGATAAGGTCCATCAAGTTCATGAGGAAAATCCACACAAAAATGGTCAAAGCAAGAGGCGCAATCAGACGTGATTTACCATGGAAGGTATCGCGAACGCTGGAATCAACAAACTCGATAATCATTTCGATTGCAGATTGGAATTTTGATGGCACATCCGCTTTTGCAGCTTTTGCAGCACACCAGAAAACCAAACAGAAAATGATACCAAGGCCGATTGACCAACCCATCGAGTCCAAGTGAATAGCAGAAAACCCCATTTCTTGAGCTTCTTTTGCATTCTCAGCCAATTTCCAAGTTCCGTCCGGCATTTTGCCATAGGTCAAATTGGTCAAGTGATGCTTGATATACTCTGTCGAAGTAAGGGCATGTTCTTCAGCAGCCATAAATCACACCTGGTCAATGTCAATTACTAAAAAGAGTAGACGAATCTCGCAAGCTGCTTGATATCTCGTCACACTCAAAAAATTTTTCAACTTTTGATGTGCCTAAACTCGTTTTTGTAGACGTGACACCCAAAACGGAGCGACCCACGACATGGCTTGAACGAGAATAAAACCACAAAACAATGCCACCGGTGATAACGGTTTGACGTTGCTTAAAATTAAAATAAATCCAACGATCACGATTGCAAATTTTCCCAATATGCCTCGATACATATTGGAGAGAACCTGTCTAGATGCTCTAGCTCCAGCTGCACGGAATGACTGCCAACAAAAATATACGTGTGCAATCCAGCATACAAAAGCCCCCAAAGCAGCACTTAGTGCAGCAGTTGAGTCTTTCACTCCCCATGCAATCAAGCTAGAAACAGGGATCATTAATGCTTGTAAGAAGACCATTGCTTTCGCTAATCGTCGGTCAATCAAGCGACTAGGTCGGCTCATTGTTTATCCACTCACAGCATGAATGCTTGACAAGTTTCGCAGTTGATCGTTTTTAATCGCAGGCATTATAGAGCCCACCCCCTAAACATGCAATCATTTCCCGACCTAAGTCATGTTTTTTTCTAAGATTGCTTCGCGCTTCAAGAGTGGGAAGCGCTTCACAATAATGTGCTTATTTGCTTGCTGTTTGCACACATTTCACGGTTTGACTGGCCAGTTTCTGCCAAGCGACGACAAAGTCATTTTCGCCTGTCAGACTTTCGTCTACCGACTCAAAGACAATTGGGCTAAGTTTTTGATATTGGTTTTTGCTGGCATGTGCTTCGGCCATGAGGCACATTCTCTCACTTGGACGATTGTCATTTAAGTATTTGATTTGACCTACCGTTGGTGCTACATGTGGATCATCCGTCAATGCACCAGCAAATTTAAGATTCAGTGAGCGCTCTAGATATTGGTAGGCATCGTGATACGACCAGTAAGGTTTTGGTGTGGCAGTACTGTTGTACTTTTGCGCAGCCTGTAGCATGTCTCGGGCAAATAAGCGTGCGTTATTCCAGTATTTGGTTTTGTTTTCTGGCATTTGCTGCGAGCGTAATGCCGCAATAAAGAAGCCAATACGTACCGCATTATTAGGATCGAGCCATACATGCGTATCGATGGTATTGGCAATGGGTACCCCACGCGTGGTTCGTTGCGGGAGTGATGTGCCAATCTGGGAGTTAATGATGGAAACTGCTTTTGCGTTATTGTCGAGCAATTTAGCCAAAGGTGCTTCATGCGCCTTACCCAACCAGATCACCAAAGACGCATCTTGTATGGCTTTGCGGTGTGCAGGCGTCAACTGAACGTCATGCCCGGATTGATTGCTTAATAATAGTTGCGGTTCTTCCACGCCTGCCGTAATTTTTTGGGCAATCAAATATAAAGGATGAGTAGATACCACCAAGGGACCTTGTGCCCAACTGGCAGCACTTAAAAGAGTCAAACAACAAATCAGCACAAAACGCAACATGAGCAAATTAAAACCTAGATCTGGAACTGTGTTATATTATAACAAAATTGCAAAAATTCCTAAGCCTAATCGTAACATCTATGAGTTCATGTTAATATTTGATAAAACTACGAGGTTGTCTTATGAGCTCCTGTTCCCACGAACATCACAATGCATTACATGGTGTCCATGACCATCACAATGTAGCTGCGCGTCTGGCTGAAGCAGAAAGCTTATGTGCCGCAGCGGGAGCACGCTTAACACCATTACGTAAAGAAGTTCTGGAACTGATCTTAAATGCATCGGGTCCGATGGGTGCCTACGACTTGCTTGCGAAAATTAAAAGCGATTCTGACCGCCCTGCTGCCCCGCCGACAGTTTACCGAACGTTGGATTTTTTACTTGAAAAAGGTCTAATCCATCGTTTGACGTCAATCAATGCCTATATTCCTTGTTGTCATCCACGTGAAGGGCATCAGGCTGCATTCCTGATTTGTACCGAATGTCATGTGGTAAAAGAAGCATCTTCTCAAGGCCTTACCAGCCAACTCAATCAGCTGGCCGCCTCTGATCAGTTCAGTGCGCAGCATACGATTATTGAAATTTCTGGAAAATGTCAGCAGTGCACCCAGCCGCGTTAACCTCTGAGCTTATTCGCTTAGATGGAATTTTTGTTCATCGCGATGACAGAGATATCCTTAAAAATATTGACTTTGCCTTGCATCAAAATGAAATTGTGACCTTGATTGGTCCCAACGGTGCAGGAAAGTCGACTTTAATTAAAGTATTACTGGGCATTACCAAGCCCACGCAAGGCAAAATCCGCACCGCCAAAAAACTCAAGATGGCCTATGTGCCACAGAAATTCAATCCTTCACACAGTTTACCGCTGCGGGTAAAAGATCTGCTCGACCTAGAAAAGTGCAGTAAGTCGTTGCGGGATGAAATTGTCCAAGATACGGGCATTGCCAAATTGCTTTTAGCTAAAGTACAGCAATTGTCTGGCGGTGAACGACAACGTGTGCTGTTAGCACGTGCGTTATTGCGTCAACCGGATATTTTGGTTCTGGATGAGCCGATGCAAGGTCTCGATATTCAGTCAGAGGCCGAGCTTTATGATTACGTACGTAGTCTTCCCGAGCGCTATGGCTGCGCTATTTTGATGGTGTCGCATGACTTACAGTGGGTCATGCAAGGTACACAGCGCGTGATCTGCCTTAACAAACATATTTGTTGTAGCGGCTTGCCTGAAAGTGTTCAGCAACATCCTGAATACTTGGCAATTTTTGGCGGTCAGCGCGTGCCCTATCAACATCATCACGATCATTGTGCCCATGGCGACCATGTGGAGCCTTGTGCACATCTTGATCACCCTCATATTCATCCCGAACCGGAAGCTTAATCCATGACCGAGTGGCTACAACTCCTCCTTCCCGCATGGACGATGGGCACTTTACTGGTATTTTTGACCGCGCCGTTGGGCTGTCTGATGCTGTGGCGCAGAATGTCCTTTTTTGCAGACACCATGGCCCACGGCACGTTACTCGGTGTTGCGGTGGCAGGTGCTCTGAGTTTACCGTTATGGTTTGGCGTCACCCTGCTGGCTTTGTTGCTGGTGGGTATTTTATGGGTCTTACATGATCCACGCTTACCCAACGATGCTTTACTGGCATTGTGTTCAGCGACGCTACTCTGCTCAGGATTATTGTTTATTCAATATTTACCTAGCTTACGCCCTGAATTGCTCAGCTACTTATTTGGTGACCTGCTCACCATTAGCTGGGATGAGTTACCAATCTTTGTAATCGTGATTGGTTTTGCGCTGTGCACTTTGTATCGGTATTGGCAAGCACAAATCCAGATCGCGATTGATCCAGATATCGCCATTAGTGAAGGTGTAAATGCCAAATGGCAACGCTTGATTTTCATGTTGCTGTTGGCCTTATTTACAGTGCTTGCGCTACGTGCTGTAGGTTCTCTGCTGATGGGCGCTTTACTGGTTATTCCAGCCTTGACGGCACGTCTGGTGGCGCACTCCCCTAAACAAATGGTGATCTGGGCATTTGTGTTTGCTCAACTGGGTGTGAGTATTGGACTCTGGTCCAGCGCGGGCTTAAACATTGCTACAGGCTTAAGTATTGTAATTTGTATGTCGATGTTGTTTATCGCAATTTTTCTGGTTCAAAAAATTAAGGCGCGCCGTAAGCAACCCAAATATTTATAAGTATCAGGGTTTAGTGCGTTTGATTGACCATGCTCAGCAAGAGCGCTGCGCCACTAAACATCACCGCAAAGCTGCGATTCAGATATTTTTGCTGTCGCGGTGAGCGCAATAAGCGCAGCACCTTGGCAGCCAATCCGGTGTATCCCGCCATTACAATCAAATCGATCAGCACCATAGTTAGGGCCATAATGCCGTACTGTGGTGCTTGCGGGCGCGCTAGATCAATAAATTGTGGCAATACCGCGAGTAAGAACACGATCGCTTTTGGATTACTGATATTGACAACAAAACCCTTGAGGATCAGACGCTGACGAGAAATTTCAAGTTGCTCGGAATGAATCTGAATCGATTGAACAGGCGCCGTCCATTGTAAATAGGCCAAATAGAGTAAATAACCGATTCCAAACCATTTCACCAGTAAAAAAGCCCACGGTGTTGTGGTAAACAGTACGCCCACACCGGCTGCAACAATTCCAATTTGCACCAAAAGTGCTAACTGTAGGCCAAGTGCGTTCCAATAGCCACGACGAAAGCCATAATTCAAACCACTCGACATTGAGGCGATCGCACCTGCGCCGGGAGATAGACTAATCACCCAACACGCCAGCATATAGCCTATCCAAACTTGAAATGACATAACCTGAACATAAAGCAAAAATGGGATTATACCTGTTGTATAAATCCGATTCTAATCATCGATAAAAATATCGTTACCGCGTATTTAATATGCAGCAAAGATACGGCACAATAGAGAAATATTGAATTTAAATAATGCTTTAGGAGTTACTGGTGACTGCTCAATCTGTCATTCTTCCCCTACCCTCAGATCATGCGCGTTTTATTGTTTTAAACTTGGGTAGCTTGTCGGTAGAAGGCTTAAAGAAACAATTACAGGCTTTATTGACAACCCGCGATCGATTGATCACACAACATCCCAATGCGCAGATCAAAACAGGTGTAGCATTTGGTGCAGCTTTGTGGAAACAGCTTTATACACAGACTCCTGAAGGGTTTAAGTCACTTGAACCGATTCACGGTACTTTTCATATGCCCGCAGTGCCCGCCGATGTGCTCATTCATATTGCCAGTACTCGAGCAGATATCTGTTTTGCTTTAAGTCAGGCTTTTTTTGAAGGCATACAGGATCAAGTAGAAGTTTTGGATGAACGTGTATGCTTTAGATACTTCGATGGTCGCGATATCACGGGCTTTATAGATGGCACTGAAAATCCACAGTTTCCAGACGATCGTGCAGAAACAGCATTACTGGGTGATGAACATACAATTTTTACAGATGGAAGTTTTGTTTTCGCACAGCGTTATGCACATGACCTTGAAAAGTGGAAAAAACTCAAAGTTGATGCGCAAGAACAGGTGATGGGACGCACCAAACTGGAATCTATTGAACTTGATGACCATGTAAAACCAGATAATGCCCATGTTGCACGAACAG
Source organism: Acinetobacter sp. 243_ASPC (assembly GCF_001054715.1). Lineage (NCBI taxonomy): Bacteria > Pseudomonadati > Pseudomonadota > Gammaproteobacteria > Moraxellales > Moraxellaceae > Acinetobacter > Acinetobacter sp. 243_ASPC. The sequence goes on from NZ_JVOR01000049.1 coordinate 29,708, forward strand.
TGGTAGAAGATGATGAAGGTGAAGAATTAGAAATTCTGCGCCATAGCCTGCCTTATGGCGATGGAAAAGGCGATCAAGGTTTATTTTTTATTGCCTATACCAAAGATCTGAGCAGAATTGATCAAATGCTAGAGCGCATGTTTGGAACCAGTGGCGATGGTATTCATGACCGACTGCTGCATTTTGTGACACCACTGGATGGTGCATATTATTTTGCACCGAGTGAAGAGGTGTTGGAGGGTGTTTTAGAGGGTTAGAAAAATTAAGGAGAAGTTGATGATTTCAATTTCTCCTTAATCACATTAATTTTCTTTCTGAGCCTCTAAAACACCTATGGTCTCACAACCTAATGTAGATGAAATACATTTAAGATTAGCATTCAAAGTAACCTTGAATGGTAAAGTTTTTCCATCCTTATAAGTTTTAACATTTGCAAGATACGTATACTGTCCTTTCTTAGCATCATATATTACCTGATCACCCATGAGTAGGTCTGTTTTCTCATTACCTTCATCACTATTAGAGAGTATTACTGGTATTTCAGTGAAATTATTATCTTTTATGTTATATAGATAAGTTGTGACCTGAAATTTTTTAAAAGGAACTCTAACGTAATCGATAGTACCGATTTCTTTTATTCTAAAAGCAAAGAAACTTTTATCATAATATAGTAAAGTAAAATCAACATTAGACTTCAAAGGAGTTGTTGTTTCAAATAAATTATACACATATTTTCCATTTAAAACTTGCACCCCATATTTCTTTAATGTATAGGTAATATTTTTCTTTGTTTTTTCAATATTTCCAAAATCAGTTAATTTTATTTTAAAATTGGGGCTAATAACAGAATATTTATTATACGTATCTATATATTCGACAGGCGAATTAATTTGAGTAGCATCTTGTAAATGATCACTCCATGAAGGATTTTCTTTTGCATAACCGATATTAAAACAAACACTACTAGCAATCATAACATTCAAAAAATATAATTTATTCATCACAATAAATTCAGATAAAACTATAAAAATAGTGATGATAAAACACCACTATATTTTATTAAAAAAATTAATTTAAAATGACTTTAATACCATTAAAATATACATTCTGACCACTATCTATTTTAAACGACTTAACTTCACCCAATGCCTTGGTTTTAAATAGACCATCTAAAAAGTAAGATAAATATATACTTTGTTGCTCACTATCGCCTTCACTATATTTCAAAACATATAAAATTTTATTACCAGTAGAAGCATTAATGTAAGTTGTATCAAATCCTTTTTCATTTATAAGAAAGCGAAGATCACTATTTTTATCATTCTCTGATATTTCTTTTAGCCTATCAACTGTTAAGATATTTTCTTTACACTTTAATCCATTACACATAAATTTTTTCTTGTCAAATGAAATTGGAAAATTTTCATTTTCATATTTTATGATTTTTTCTTTTTGTACTTTTTTAAAAAAACTGTTATCATTTGGATTGAATGTATAACATTCATTTTCAACATTTACATTATTATCTTGATATGAGAATGTTGTACCTGACAGACAAACTTTATTATTATTTTGATTAAATTTAATAATTGAAGGCTTAGTGGCGATTTCTTCCAATCTATCATTAATAAAATAACCAACAGATTGCTCTAATGGATATACTCTTTTAGTTGTCGGATCTAATACAACAAAGTATTTAATTTTCCTAGGTAACCCGAATCGCGGATAAGCAATTGACTTGAAAAATAAGAGGA
>NZ_JVOR01000003.1:0-692 GCF_001054715.1 Acinetobacter sp. 243_ASPC
GCTGTACCGAGTACAATCGAAAGTTCTGCTTTAAAATAGTTCAAAAATTTGAAAATATTAAGGCCAGTGAATTTTAAAATTCCACCGAGAATAATCACCACAAATGCAATACATGTGGCATAGAATAAAAGCACCAAGTAGCCCAGTTGAACCAAAGAGTCGATACCAAACTTGGCCGTGGTGTAGGCCACAGAACCCAATACCCCTAGTGGCGCCAATCGGATAATCAGTCCCATCATTTTAAAGAAAATTTCTGAAAATGCTTCCAGTGCCTGCCGAACAATTTCTGCCAGATGGCGCGGAACCAGTAACATCCCGACGCCAAATAAGATTGCAATCAGGAGGACTTGTAAAATATCGCCGTTTGCAAAAGCACCAAAAAGGGTTTTAGGAATGATGTGTAAAATGAAGTCTGAACCTGAACTCATTTCATGGGCACGTTCGGTATAAACCGTTAAATCTTTGCCGTCGAGTTTGGACAGATCAATATTCATTCCTGCGCCAGGTTTAAAGATATAAGCAATTGCAATGCCTAAAATTAGTGCAATTGTGGTGACAATTTCAAAATACAGGATCGTTTTTGCACCAACTTTACCCATTTTTTTAATGTCATTTGCACCATAAATGCCAAGCACCACCACACAAAAAACAATCGGTGCAATTAACATTTTAATCAGTGAAATAAAGCCATC
>NZ_JVOR01000050.1:0-22786 GCF_001054715.1 Acinetobacter sp. 243_ASPC
GGGGATTTTAAATCCCCTGTGTCTACCTATTTCACCACCCGGGCTTTACCAAATGTGGAGGCGGAGGTCGGAATCGAACCGGCGTACACGGAGTTGCAGTCCGCTGCATGACCACTCTGCCACCCCGCCATCATTTGGTGATGCACATATTAGCAAGCTTCAGAAAAAAAACAATACTAAATTCAGTGAATATGCGCAGAAAAACAACATCTAAAATAAAATTACCCAAATTATCATGTATCATTTGCAAAAATTGATTCATATCTAGCTTGGAGATGTGCCGTGGCATTGGTTTTAGATGGTCGTGCATTAGCAAAGAAAATTGAAGCGGACTTGTTGGTGCGTGTTGAAGCACTGAAAGCAAAAACAGGTCGTACTCCAATTTTGGCAACAATTTTAGTCGGTGATGATGGTGCATCTGCAACCTATGTGCGTATGAAAGGCAATGCATGTCGCCGTGTGGGAATGGATTCATTAAAAATTGAACTTCCACAGACCACGACTACCGAAGAGCTATTGGCGGAAATTGAAAAACTCAATGCCAATCCAGATGTACACGGAATCTTGCTACAACATCCTGTTCCTGCACAGATTGATGAGCGTGCATGTTTCGATGCGATTTCACTCAATAAAGATGTCGATGGTGTGACGTGTTTGGGCTATGGTCGCATGGCAATGGGTGAGGCAGCCTATGGTTCTGCTACTCCAGCCGGAATTATGACAATTTTAAAAGAACACAATATTGAGCTAACCGGTAAGCATGCTGTTGTCGTAGGGCGTTCGGCAATTTTAGGTAAGCCAATGGCCGCCATGTTGCTTGAAGCGAATGCGACCGTTACGATTTGTCACTCGCGTACACAAAACTTGGCTGAGTTTGTGAAGCAGGCAGATATTATTGTCGGTGCTGTAGGTAAGGCTGAATTGATTCAAAAAGACTGGATCAAACCGGGCGCGGTAGTGGTCGATGCTGGTTTTCATCCGCGTGATGGCGGTGGTGTAGGTGATATTCAGCTTGAGGGTATCGAGACTATCGCTACGGCTTACACGCCTGTTCCGGGTGGTGTGGGTCCAATGACCATCACTACGCTGATCCGTCAGACTGTTGAAGCTGCCGAAAAAGCACTCGTCTAAATATGAGCGATCATATATCGCGAGCACATGCAGTGCCGCCTGTTTTACTCGAAGCACTGCATGCCATTATTCCAAATGCTGAATTACAGGCACAGCAATTACCCGATACGCCAATTTCCCTCTGGTTGATTCCTCCAGTATTTCCAGTAGATCGACTCGATGATGAGGTGGTGCGTAGAATCTGGAACGATACACCGTACTGGATTTTTTGTTGGGCTTCTGGTTTGGCGATGGCACAATGGTTGCTGGCAGAGCCTGAATATGTGCGTGACAAGGTGGTACTGGATTTTGGTGCGGGTTCTGGTGTGGTGGCAATTGCTGCAAAACTGGCTGGTGCAAAACGCGTCATTTGCTGTGATATCGATGCGGTTAGTTTGGCGGCCTGCCGTGAAAATGCACGTTTAAACTCGGTGGAACTGGAGTATTTAGAGGACTTATATCAGTCGGAGCAAGTCGATGTGTTGCTGGCGGCCGATGTACTATATGACCAGTGTAATCGTTTTTTTCTGGATGAATTTTTAAAATTCGCACCTCAGGTGTGGGTGGCCGATAGCCGGGTAAAAAACTTTAGCCATCCGCGTTATATGAAAATGGATGAACGAAGTGCAACCACATGGCCAGATCTGGATGAGGCGAAAGAGTTTCGAAATGTGAGTTTTTATAAGACGCTGTGATCACAGCGTCTTTTTTTATCCGACAGATTAAATCAAGAACAGGTATAGCGCACGACTTTAAGTGTACTTGGGCGTGCCTCTAAGGCTTCACGCGTTGCATAGCCTTCACTGTTGTTGAGACTTGGACTGTCGGATAAGCCAAACGACATACGTGAGTTACGAATGGCAATCCCTTGATCTTGCGATCGGTTGGCTGCTGTATTTGGAATTTCATTGATGCTTAAAATCGACAGCGTATAGGTTTTGGTCGTTCCTAATACCGATTGACAGGCACGTTGTAATTTTCTCTGATCTAAATCTTGATTCGCGCGATTTGCAAGCGTATACGAAATCGTTGCCGAATTGGCAGATTTATTTTCGACTTGATAACCCGTATTACCGTTATATTGACGTGGTGTGCTTTGACAAGCCGCAAGACTCGCTGCAAGCGCTAAGACACCCAATAAATTATACATTTTCATGAAATTCATCCTTCTCTTATTGTGGTTAGTATCGCATAGTTTTAAGCATAACGTGGTGTCTGAAGCAGGGTGAATCCGCTGGACTTTACATTACTTAAAAAGTGTACACGTTTGGTGGGTTGTGGCGTGTGAAAATCTGGCCGCTTGGCTTTCCAATTTGGATGTTTTTTGTTAACGTTAAAAATAAAAACCACAAAAAGGCGGGGATGATGAACATAGAAAATTCGCTTCCGTTGTACGACATTGCAGTGATAGGTGGTGGCATTAATGGTGTGGGAATTGCCAACGATGCTGCGGGACGCGGTCTGTCGGTCTTTTTGTGTGAGAAAGATGATTTTGCCAGTCATACCTCTTCTGCCAGCAGTAAATTAATTCATGGTGGTCTGCGTTATCTTGAGCACTATGAATTTCGATTGGTACATGAAGCGCTAGCTGAGCGTGAAGTATTGATGCGTAAGGCACCGCATATTGTGTGGCCTTTGCGTTTTGTTATGCCACATCGGCCGCATTTACGCCCTGCATGGCTGATTCGTTCAGGCTTGTTTTTGTATGACTATTTAGGTAAGCGTGAAACGTTGGCGGCTTCCAAGAAAATTCATATGAATGCCAGTAGTCCCTTAATTCCGGAAATTTGTTTGGGGTTTGAGTATTCTGATTGTGCTGTAGACGACAGTCGTTTGGTGATCTTAAATGCGATGCAAGCCAGAGAGCATGGGGCAGAGCTGATGACTCGTACCCGCTGTGTCTGTGCCGAGGTTGTGGAGGGGGTATGGGTGCTTTCGTTACAGGGTGCAAAAGGATACTTTCAAATCCGTGCCAAAGCGTTGGTCAATGCAACGGGGCCTTGGGTCGAAGAATTTATTAAAACGCAGCTTGATCAACCCTCACCGTATAAGATCCGGCAGGTACAAGGCAGCCATTTAGTTGTCAAAAGATTGTATGAAGGGGATCATGCTTATATTTTGCAAAATAATGATCGCCGGATTGTGTTTACCATTCCCTATCTGAATGAATTTACATTAATTGGAACAACGGACCAACTTTATACGCAGCATTTGGATCAAGTTGAAATCACCTCGAGTGAGACGGATTATTTACTGGAGGTGGTCAATGCACATTTTAAAAAGCCAATTACGAAAGAAGATATTGTTGAGTATTTTTCGGGTGTTCGTCCGTTGTGTGATGATGAATCTGACCAGCCATCTGCCATTACGCGTGATTATACGCTTGCATTACAGATGGTCGCTCCAAATGCACCGCTGTTATCTGTATTTGGCGGCAAGCTGACCACTTACCGTATGCTGGCCGAGTCTGCCATGACACGCCTAAAACCGTATTTTAAGCATATGGCACCTGCTTGGACCAAGACTGAACCTCTGCCAGGTGGAGAGCACTTTAAATCGAAGCTTACGCTTGCAACAGCTATTCAGCGCCGTGTGAAAGGGATATCACCAACATTGGCTGCACGCTGGGCATCGACCTATGGTACACGTGTTTGGAAACTGCTTGAGGGAGTGGCCAAATTGGAGGATATGGGAGAGTATTTTGCTGATGAGTTGTATCGGGTTGAGGTTGATTATTTGATTCGGGTGGAGTGGGTGCAGACAGTTGATGATCTACTATGGCGCAGAACAAAACTGGGTTATCACGTTGGTAGTACAGAAAAACGTATTCTCGAAGATTACATGATGAACCGCATGGGATACACAACAGGATTGATTGCTTAACTCTATATTCGTACAAATAAACAATCAAATACAATGTGATTCATTGAGCATTGAGCATTGAGTAGAAAATAAAAAAAGGCCACAGATGTGACCTTTTTTATCTAAGCTAGATTAGCTCTTTTTTACTGCTTCAAGTAACTGGTTTTGACGTTCTTTCAATGCTTTTGGAAGACGTTCACCAAGTTTATTAAACAATTCAGTGTGGCTTTCAATCTCTGTAATCCACTGATCTTTGCTTTGAGCTGTGACAAGATCAAACTCTTCTTTAGAGAAGTCTGTGCCAGTCCAGTTCAAGTCATCGTAAGTTGGTACGTAGCCGATAGCAGTTTCAACTGCATTTGCACGGCCTTCAACACGGTCGATCATCCACTCAAGTACACGCATGTTCTGACCAAAGCCAGGCCATACAAAGTTGCCTTCAGCATCACGACGGAACCAGTTTACGTTAAAGATTTTTGGTAGCTTGTTACCAGCTGCTTCAGCTTTTTCGCCAACTTCTTGACCAAGTTGTAACCAGTGGTCGAAGTAGTCTGCCATGTTGTAACCTGCAAACGGAAGCATCGCAAACGGATCACGGCGAACGATACCTTGTTGACCGACAGCTGCAGCAGTTGTTTCAGAGCCCATGGTTGCTGCTTTATAAACACCATCTACCCAGTCAAATGCTTCAGAAACCAACGGCACTGTATCCGCACGGCGACCGCCAAAAATGAACGCAGAAATTGGCACGCCCGCTGGATTTTCCCAGTCAGCATCAATAGAAGGACATTGACCAGCAGATACGGTAAAGCGCGCATTTGGATGTGCAGCTTTTTCACCCGCAACGTGTGGCTGGCCTTTCCAGTTCGTTAAGTTAGCTGGAACTTCTTTAGAAAGACCTTCCCACCATACTTGACCGTCTTCTGTAACTGCAACGTTGGTATAGATCACGTCTTTATGCAAGGTTGCCATACAGTTTGGATTGGTTTTGGTATTGGTGCCTGGTGCAACACCAAAGAAACCTGCTTCTGGGTTAATCGCGTACAAACGACCATCTTCGCCTGGTTTAATCCATGCGATATCGTCACCTACGGTTTCGATTTTCCAGCCTTCGTAGCCTGCTGGTGGAATGAGCATAGCGAAGTTGGTTTTACCACATGCAGACGGGAATGCCGCAGCGATATAATGTTTTTCGCCTTGTGGATTCGTCACACCTAAAATCAGCATGTGCTCTGCTAACCAGCCTTGCTCACGGCCCATTGCCGAAGCGATACGAAGCGCAAGACATTTTTTACCTAGAAGTGCGTTACCGCCGTAACCTGAACCAAATGACCAGATTTCACGGGTTTCTGGATAATGCACAATATATTTTTCAGGGTTGCATGGCCATGCAACATCTTTTTGACCTTCTGTAAGTGGTGCACCTACAGTGTGAACACATGGAACGTATTGACCGTCAGTGCCTAATACATCGTAAACCGCTTTACCCATACGCGCCATTTTACGCATGCTAACTGCAACATAAGGAGAATCGGTCAATTCAATACCGATCTGCGCAATATGACTGCCTAATGGACCCATTGAAAATGGAACCACATACATGGTGCGGCCTTCCATTGAACCATCAAATAGACCGTTTAGCTTTTCACGCATTACTGCGGGCGCTTCCCAGTTGTTTGTTGCACCAGCATCTTCTTGCTTTTCAGAGCAGATGAACGTGCGATCTTCTACACGAGCAACATCTGATGGGTCAGAATTTGCAAGATAAGAACCTGGGTGTTTTTCTTGGTTGAGCGGTTGCATGGTGCCGTTTGCGATCATCAAGTCGATCAGACGTTGATATTCTTCCTCGCTACCGTCACACCACTCGATTTTTGCAGGCTTGGTCAATTTTGCAATTTCTTCAACCCATGCAATAAGCTTAGGATGACGAACGAATTCAGGTGCGTTCACTTGGGTCATGGTGAGGCCTATTCTAAAATGTGTACAACGTACAATTCCCTTTGGTTGTGGTACAACAAAAGAGACGAAGTCAAAAAAGTGGCGCTATTAAAGCATAAATCACTAAAAAAAATAAGACTAAAGACTATACAGGGGTTTTGGGGAGTATTTTTGTTTAATTTGTTGTAAATCAATATTTTAAGTTATTTTTAGGGGGTGTTTTTGGTATTTATTAAAGAAATAGAGACTATTTATTTATAAAATAAATTTGCATATCATGATTTTATATGGCGGATTTGACTAATATATATTATTGATAAAATAAATGATCACCATTCAAAAATTACATAAAAGCGCTTTTATTTGTGTATTTTGTATTCAAAAATAAAGTATGTCCACTGTTTGACATATTAAAACGTATGACTAAATTAAAACCACTCTCCATCATTTATAACGGAAAATCTGGATTTCATGCAAGTGATAATGAGGGGGTATATGAACAAATCATGACACTTTTTACTCATTATGATTTTGAGATTCAGGTTTTTGAGCTGGAACATGACATGTCGTTTAATACGCTCATGTCGAATGTACTCGAACGTCATCAAACCTCAGACCGTACTGGGTATGAGGGAGTAGTGGTTGCGGCTGGTGGAGATGGTACACTTAATGCGGTGGCAACCAAGCTGGTCGATACCGGGCTTGCAATGGGAATCTTGCCGCTCGGTACATTCAATTATGTGGCACGCGTTCTCGATATACCGCTTGATCTGATTCAAGCCGCCGAGGTGATCGCAACAGGTGCCCAACGATCAGTCCATGTGGCAAGTGTCAATGATCGTATTTATTTGAACAATGCCAGTTTGGGGTTGTATCCCTTATTTATTCAAAAGCGTGAAATGTATAATCAGCGTTTTGGACGTTTACCTTTAAATGCATACACTTCGGCTTTAGATGTACTCATTCGTGATCGTAAAGAGCTCAAATTATCGATTAAAGTGGATGACCACCTTTATCCTGTCAAAACGCCATTGATCTTCTTTGGTAATAATCAGCTTCAACTCAGAGAAATGAATCTGCAAATCGCAGAATGCGCGGCGCAGGGGCGAGTCGCAGGTGTAGTGCTGGCCAAAAGCGATAAGACCAGTCTTTTTAAAATGCTCTATCAATTGATTCGCGGTGCGCTCGAGCAGGCCAAAGATGTATACAGCTTTAGTGCAGATCGCGTAGTCGTCGATTGTAAGCGTAAAAAATTAAAAATTGCCATTGATGGAGAAATTGAAGAGTTGACGACACCTTTAACTTTTACCGTGAAAAAAAATGCCTTAACTATTATGGTGCCTCATGCTGCTGCATCTGTCTGATTTACACTTTGGTACCGAGAAACAAGAGTGTCTAGATGCCATTGCTGCTTTTTGTCGGGAGCATGAGCCGGAAGTGATTGTAGTAAGTGGTGATCTGACCCAACGTGCCCGCTTTACGCAGTTTTATTCATGCAAGCAATTTCTCGATAGTCTGGGTATTCCTTATATGGTTATTCCCGGCAACCACGATATTCCGCTGTACCATTTGTGGAACCGTTTTTTTTCTCCATTTGTTCGCTATCAGTTTTTCTTCGGCGCACTTGAGCCGACTATTGAAACCGAGCATTTTTATGTCATTGGTGTGAATAGTATTCGGCGTCGCTACCATACCCGTGGCTATATTTCGCTAGAACAAATTCAAAAAACCAATGAGCTGCTTAAACGCGGCCCTGCCCATAAGCTTAAGCTGGTCACCTTGCATCAGCCCTTTTATACACCCCCCGATGAACCGCACGGTATTAAAGATTGTCCGGTGCTCGGCAGAATGGCGCTGAATAACTGGAGTAAAAGTGGCTTGTTTGGTGTGCTCCACGGACATCTGCATAAAACTGCGGTATATGATTTGAATCAGATTTATGATTTGCAGGCAGCGCATCCGGTTTATGACATTCATGCCGGCACAGCGACGTCTTATCGACTTTATAAAAGTTTACCCAACAGCTTTAACGTGATTTTTAAAGATGGTCAGGTTCAGCATTATTGGTTTGATTCCAACGTACGTCAGTTTGTTTTACAGCCTGCACCGATTGAAAAGCTGCCAGATCACAAATGAGTGTTTAAAAAAAATACAAAAATTCATTTTTTTTTCTTTTTTGCCCTTGAAGCCGTTTTTTCCATCCCCACAAAAGTGTCATCAAATTCATTTTGATGATTGCTTTAGGAAGAATGACAGCAAACATCATTTATTAAAATAGACTTAGTCTGATGGAGTTATTTATGAGCAACATTCGTCCATTACATGACCGTGTAGTAATTCGTCGTGTTGAAGAAGAAACAAAAACGGCTGGCGGAATTTTATTGCCAGGTTCTGCTGCTGAAAAACCGGCTCAAGGTGAAGTCATTGCAGTAGGTAATGGTCAAATTACGGATAACGGCGTTCGCGCACTTGACGTAAAAGTGGGCGACAAAGTGTTATTCGGTACTTATGCAGGTACAACTGTGAAAGTAAATGGTGACGAATTCTTAATCATGAAAGAATCTGACATTTTAGCTGTTCTTGAAGGCTAATTTGCGCATTAACCACTCATTGATAAATCAGATCAAGCATTGATAGAAAAATTGGAGTAGAGAATGTCAGCTAAAGACGTAAAATTCGGTGATTCAGCGCGTTCAAAAATGATCGCAGGTGTAAACGTTCTTGCAGATGCAGTGAAAGTGACACTCGGCCCTAAAGGTCGTAACGTGGTTATTGACCGTTCTTTCGGTGCACCACACATTACGAAAGACGGCGTAACGGTTGCAAAAGAAATCTCTCTCAAAGACAAATTTGAGAACATGGGTGCACAGTTGGTACGTGAAGTATCAAGCAAAACCAACGATATCGCTGGTGACGGAACAACGACAGCGACTGTTCTTGCACAAGCGATCTTAAATGAAGGGATCAAATCAGTAACTGCTGGTATGAACCCGATGGATCTTAAACGCGGTATCGACATTGCAGTAAGAGCAGTGGTTGAAAACATTCGCGCGACAGCTAAACCTGCTGACGATTTCAAAGCAATTGAGCAAGTGGGTTCGATTTCTGCAAACTCTGACGAGACTGTAGGTAAATTGATTGCTCAAGCAATGGAAAAAGTGGGCAAAGAAGGCGTGATTACCGTTGAAGAAGGTTCAGGCTTTGAAGATGCGCTTGATGTTGTAGAGGGTATGCAGTTTGACCGTGGTTATATCTCACCATACTTCGCAAACAAGCAAGACACGCTAACCGCTGAACTTGAAAATCCGTTCATTCTTCTTGTTGATAAAAAAATCAGCAACATTCGTGAATTGATTACCACTTTAGAAGCAGTTGCAAAAACGGGTAAACCGCTTTTGATCATTGCTGAAGATGTTGAAGGCGAAGCGCTTGCAACACTTGTTGTTAACAACATGCGCGGTATTATCAAAGTATGTGCGGTAAAAGCACCTGGTTTTGGTGACCGTCGTAAAGCAATGCTACAAGACATCGCGATCTTGACTGGCGCTACTGTAATTTCTGAAGAAGTTGGTATGTCGCTTGAGCAAGCTACCCTTCAAGATTTGGGTACCGCACACAAAATCACAGTATCGAAAGAAAACACAGTGATTGTAGATGGTGCGGGTGATGCCAATGCGATTGCAGAACGTGTTCAGCAGATTCGTGCGCAAATCGAAGAGTCAACTTCTGAATACGACAAAGAAAAACTTCAAGAACGCGTAGCAAAACTTGCTGGCGGTGTTGCAGTGATCAAAATCGGTGCAGCAACTGAAGTTGAAATGAAAGAGAAGAAAGACCGTGTAGACGATGCGCTTCATGCAACGCGTGCTGCGGTTGAAGAAGGTGTGGTTGCAGGTGGTGGTGTTGCACTTGTACGTGCAGTGAACTCACTTGACGGCTTAACTGGCGCAAATGATGACCAAACTGTTGGTATCAACATTTTACGTCGTGCGATTGAAGCACCACTTCGTCAAATCGTATCGAATGCAGGTGATGAGCCTTCTGTTGTTGTCAATGCAGTCAAAGCAGGTGAAGGTAACTTCGGCTATAACGCAGCAACGGGTGTATATGGCGACATGCTTGAAATGGGTATTCTTGATCCAGCTAAAGTTACGCGTTCTGCGCTTGAGCATGCAGCATCTGTTGCGGGCTTGATGTTGACTACTGAAGCGATGATCACAGATATTCCGGAAGACAAACCAGCAATGCCTGATATGGGTGGCATGGGTGGTATGGGCGGTATGATGTAATATCGACCGCATCCCGATTTTAAATACAATCGGGATTGAATATCTAAAAAGACCGTGAGCCTGCTCACGGTCTTTTTTTATGGTGATGTTTTGGCTTTAAGATAAAGAATCAACTAAAAAACCACAATTTGATGATGAATGTGCTTAAAAAATCAATTTTTAGCCGTGGATTAATTTAATTTTAAGTTTCAATGCTTATTCTTAACTCAGAAACAAAGGCTGTAGTTTCTGGTTTTCACCATGTTTATTCCTGGATAAGCATGGTTTTTTTATGTCCAAAATAAAATAATCGCCCATGTCGCGGCAATCATGATGAGCGCAACACACTGCGCAGCACTGCCCATGTCCTTGGCATTTTTGGATAGCTCATGGCGCTCTAAAGAAATCCGGTCAACCACTGCTTCAATAGCCGAATTAAAGAGTTCGACAATGATGGCCAGTAGTCCCACAATCAGTAAAATTGCATGTTCGAGCGCACTTAAGTGCAAACTGAAATTGATGATTCCCAGCACAATATTCAGCAAGATAATTTGTCGAAATGCCGCTTCTAGTCGAAATGCAGATTTAAAGCCTGCCACCGAGTAGCCTGTTGCATTGAAAATACGTTTTAAGCCTTGTTTACCTTTAAATGGGGAATAGGGAGTCATAACGTTTTAAGCAATTAAATTTGCTCTAAAGTTAAGGGAATTGGCTTAAGAAACAATTAAGACAACCAAATTTTCAAATATCCAAACTAGCCTTATAGTTACCAAATCTTCATGATTTATCCAAAGTTATAAATTACTACACGATTCTGTAAATTCTGCTTGTATTTCATGAGTTGCTCATTGATGATCAGCGTATCAGCTAGTACCTAAAAATCTGAATGATCTTTGCGGTCATTCACTCAATTTTGAGCGCACGCCATCATGCTATCCAGATTTTTTATTGATAGACCTATTTTTGCTGTAGTTTTGGCAATTATTGTGATGGCGGTGGGCGTATTTTCCCTTCTCAATCTACCTGTCGAGCGTTATCCGGATATCGCGCCGCCTCGAATTGTCGTTTCGACCAGTTATAGCGGTGCAGATGCACAGGCTGTTGAAGACAGTGTGACCCAAGTGCTCGAGCAGCAAATCAAGGGTATTGATCACCTGCTGTATTTTAGTTCGAGCAGTGATGCCAATGGTAACAGCCAAATCAGTTTGTACTTTCAGCAAGGAACCAATCCAGATCAGGCCCAAGTCCAAGTTCAAAATGCCATCAATGGAGCTCTAAACCGACTTCCAGACGATGTGCAGCGTCAAGGCGTGATTGTTCGAAAGTCCTTAAGTGATTCTTTTTTGGTGATGGGATTAGGTGATCGCTCAGGTAAATCAAGCAATATTGATATTGCAGATTATCTGACCAACAATTTCGAGCTGAACTTAAGCCGCATTGAAGGTGTGGGCGAAATTAATGTGTTCGGCTCTCAGTATGCCATGCGCATCTGGCTCGATCCGATTAAATTACAGCATTATCAATTGACCGTTGGTGAAGTACGTTCTGCACTGGAAAATCAGAATACTCAGGTGGCGGCAGGTGCGATTGGTGATTTACCTGCACCCGACGATCAATACCTAAATGCCAAGGTCACATCTGGCTCGCTGTTAAAAACGCCAGAACAGTTTGAAAATATCATTGTTAAAGCCAACAATAATGGCAGTTTTGTCTATTTAAAAGACATTGCACGTGTCGAGATTGGTGCGCAAAACTATCAGGTGTTTAACCGCCTCAATGGCTATCCGGCAGCGGGCTTGTCGGTATCACTTGCAGTGGGTGCTAATCTGGTGAAGACCGCCGATGCGGTGTATCAGGAAATTGCACGCCTCGAAAAAAATCTGCCAGATGGTTACTTTATTGTGTATCCACGAGATGACACACCATTTGTAAAAGAATCCATCAAACAAGTGGTGAGTACGTTACTTGAGGCGATTGTGCTGGTGGTACTGGTGATGTTTCTGTTTTTACAAAACTGGCGCGCCACGCTCATTCCAACCATTACCGTGCCTGTTGTGATCTTGGGGACCTTTGCCGTACTGGCAGTACTGGGCATGAGCATTAATACCTTAACGCTATTTGCCATGGTCTTGGCGATTGGTTTGTTGGTCGACGATGCGATTGTGGTGGTCGAAAACGTGGAACGCTTGATGCATGCGCAACAGGTCGATGCACGTGAAGCCAGTATCCTGTCTATGCAGGAAATCAGTGGTGCACTGGTGGGCATTACCTTGGTACTGACCGCCGTCTTTATTCCAATGTCATTTTTTAGTGGTGCAACGGGTATTATTTACCGGCAGTTTTCGATTACGCTGGTCGCAGCGATGGCGCTGTCATTGATGGTGGCACTGATTTTAACTCCAGCACTGTGTGCAGTCTTATTAAAGCCCCATAAACGTGAGTTTAAATGGGCACATTGGTTCAATCATAAGCTGGATCAACTTAGAGATCAGTATTTGCGTTTAACCAAGCGTAGTATTCAAACCAAAGCCATCACGCTGGTAATCTTTGTGGCGCTGATCGCGACCTTTGTATGGGTATATCGGAATTTGCCAACCAGCTTTCTACCGCAAGAAGATCAGGGAGCATTAAGCGTTCAGTTTACTTTGCCTCAGGGGACACCGCTGAGTAAAACCGAAGCGATTGGCAAGCAGATTTCAGACTATTTTATGCAACATGAAAAAGCCAATCTGAACGGTATTATGGTAATTCAAGGACGAAACAATTCGGGAACAGGACAAAACTTGGGGCAGGCCTATGTGTCTTTAAAACACTGGGATGAGCGAAAGGGCAGTGAAAACAGCGCGCAGAAAATTCGTGAGCGTGCAATGCAGTATTTTAGTCAGGATAATCAAGCCCGTATCTTTGTACTCATGCCATCTGTGATTCGCGGATTGGGTAATTCAGACAAGATTTCATTTTGGCTGCAAGATTTAAAAGGACTTGGTCGTGAGCATCTGTTGGATGCCTTTAAGCAACTTCAAGACCAAGAAGATGCCACACAGGATTTACGCAATATTGATAAACGCAGTAATGACGATCAAGCCGTACTGAATATCAAGATTGACCATAAAGTGGCTATGGCACTCGGGCTAGATGTGGCACAGATTAATCAGACCATTTCCACAGCGTGGAGCGGCAGTTACATCAATGATTTTATTGATCGCGGTCGAATCAAACGTGTGTATTTACAAGGTGACATGCAATATCGTTCGAAACCCGAAGATTTAAGCTACTGGTATGTTAAAAATGCGCAAGGACAAATGACACCGTTTTCACAATTTAGTCAGGTTGAGTGGACCGGTGCCCCTCCATTGCTGGAACGCTTTATGGGTTATCCATCACTTGAAATGGAAGCCGATGCAGGCAACGGCGCAAGCACCGGACAAGCCATGCAGAGTTTGACTCAACTGGTCGATAAAATGCCAGAAGTGGGATTGGCGTGGAGTGGCATTGCCTATCAAGAGCGCGAGTCGAGTAACCAAGCGGTGTGGTTGTATGTCATTTCTGTTGTATTTATCTTTTTGTGTCTTGCAGCACTTTATGAAAGCTGGTCGATTCCGAGTATCGTCATGGCTGCTATTCCGCTTGGGATAGGCGGCACCATTTTATTTAGTTCTTGGTTTAATTTTGCCAATGATATTTACTTTCAAATCGCATTACTCACGACCATTGGGTTGTCTTGTAAAAATGCGATCTTGATGGTGGAGTACGCCTCTAACTTGCAAAATCAAGGGCATCGTATTCTTGATGCCGCACTGAAATCTGCTGGACTACGCTTAAGACCGATTTTGATGACCTCGCTGGCATTTGGTGCAGGTGTGATTCCGTTGATGTTTTCTTCTGGCGCGGGTGCGCTAAGCCGTCAGGCGATCGGGTATAGTGTGTTTGGAGGTGTGGTGTTTGGGACCATTTTGGTGCTGATCTTTATTCCGTTTATGTATGTATTGGTTCGTTCAATGGGACGCACAAAATCTAATGCATCTTAAGCGGTTAGCATTTTAAATTTTATATTTGCTTTAACAGAACAATCTGGGTGGGGTTGAAACCACCTGCTATAAAAATAAACATAGTACTTGGAGAGAAACAATGAAAACGGCTCCAAATATCTTAGCCTTGGCCGATGCCTTGGCACATATGGATATTGGTGCGGCTCAAATGCTACTGCATGAGCTGCAATCGATTGATGTGGCCGAGGCACTTGAGCAACTACCAGTTGAGTCATCCAGTTTGATTTTGATGCAGTTGCCCAAGCGCGCCAAAGTTTATGCTGCGATGCATGCTGCTTATCAGGCGCGTTTGGCACAACTTTTATCTCGTGCCGATCTGGCGACCATTGTTACAGAAATGCCGGCGGACAAACGCACCGATGTGTTTAAGGCTTTGGCACCCTCTGAGCAGGTGGCCTTGTTGCCTGCACTGGCACAAGCCAAGCGTGAAGATCTGCGCCGGCTGGCAGAGTATCAAGAAGGTACGGCAGGGGCGATTATGACCTCGGAATATGCCACCTTACGCGCTGAAATGAGTATAGCTGAAGCGATTGATTTTTTACGTCAAGAAGCCCCAGATGCCGAAACGATTTATGAGTCGTACATCATTGATGAGCAGCAACAGTTATTAGGTGAGATTTCATTACATCAGTTGATACTGGCACCTGTAGATGCCAATGTCGGTGCTTTAATGGCTACAGATATTGTCTATGCTTATGTTGATGATGATCAGGACGATGTGGCCAAGAAAATTGCCAGATACGATTTACTGGCGTTACCAATCATCGATCGGCAGCATCGGCTGGTTGGAATAGTGACCTATGATGATGCCATGGATGTCGCCAGTGAAGAGGCCAATGAGGATTTCTTGAAAAGTGCAGGGGTGGAGGCATCTGCGCCTACACTTAATTTGAAACAAACGCCCCTGTTTCAGCTTTATAAAAAACGTGTTTTTTGGCTGGTCATTCTGGTTTTTGGCAGTTTGCTATCAGGATTGGGAATTGCACATTTCGAATCAATTATTGAATCGAATATTGTACTGGTGTTTTTTTTGCCTTTACTGGTGGGAAGTGGCGGAAATGCAGGTTCTCAGTCGGCTACGCTCATGGTGCGTGCATTGGCGACAGGTGATGTGGTCTTAAAAGACTGGCTGCTGCTTTTGGGGCGTGAATGTCTGGTGGCTCTGGCACTTGGTGTTACGATGGCGATGGCCGTTGCAGTGCTGGGCTATATTCGTGGCGATGCCATGGTGGCTTTGGTATTGATCTTAAGTATGATTGGGATTGTGCTGATTGGCAGTGTAATTGGTATGAGTTTACCGTTTATTTTAAATCGTTTGAATCTTGATCCGGCCAGTGCCTCTGCGCCTTTGGTCACTTCGATTTGTGATGCAACAGGGGGCGTGATTTATTTATGTATTGCGGCGCAATTGCTGCCTCAAATTTAAACACTTAATTTCGTTTTAAGAAGTGAAATCACCATGTCCAATCCAAAAAAAATATCCCAACAAGAGGTCATTCGCTTAGAGCGAGATTTGGCAAAGTTTGCCAATATCATGGACAGTGTAGTGCGTATTCCCTTTACCAAGCAGGGGGTGGGCGCCGATGCTGCGTTGAGTACCATTCCGGTTGCAGGCGATGTCGCTGGCTTTGCACTCACGTTGTATGCCATTCATAAAGCCCGGCAGATTGGGGTGCCACAACACAAACTTACGCCAGTACTCAAACTGGCCGCCATGGATGCCATACTCGGGTTTATTCCAGTGGCCGGAACGGTGTTTGATATATTTATCCGACCAAGCCGCAAAGCGCTAGAAGTCGTGCATCAGCACATTCGTGATGAGTATGCGATTAATAGTGACGATCATGTGGTTCATCCTTATTTACATGAGCAATTAGAACGCAAACAGCAGCATTCTGCATTCTGGCGTAATCCGGTGGTGAGCTGGATTTGGTTGCATATTCCAGATTTGATCGGTTTGGTATTTCTGGTGCTGCTACTGCTGGCAATGTGGTTCGGTTTAAGTTATGTATGGCAGTGGTACCAAGGAATATAAAGTGAAAAAAGCCTCCAATTGGAGGCTTTTTTAATGGCTACACTTACGGACAGTTTAACTGATGAAGTGCTGCGACACGCTGTTCGATACTTGGGTGAGTTTGGAACAATGCTGCAAGGCTAAATCCTTGTTCCTTACCTTCCGTAATTGCAAACGCTTTCATTTCTTTTGGCATCTGATCTGGCAATTCAGATTCCGCCTGTAGGCGAAGCAATGCCGAAATCATGGCTTGTTTGCCAGCAAGTCGTGCACCTGCTTCGTCGGCACGATACTCGCGCTGACGGGAGAACCACATCACAATCGCTGAGGCCAAAATACCGAATACAATATCGAGTACGATGGTAATAACGAAGAAACCGATGCCCGGTGCTTCACCATCTTGACGACCAAAGACATTACGATCGATAAAATCACCGACCACACGCGCGAAGAACATGACAAAGGCGTTGACCACCCCTTGAATCAAGGCCAGTGTCACCATATCGCCGTTTGCAACGTGACCGATCTCGTGCGCCAGTACCGCACGTAGCTCGTCTTTGTTCATGCGTTCGAGCAATCCTGAAGAAACGGCAACCAATGCGTCATTTTTGTTCCAGCCGGTTGCAAATGCATTCGATTGATACGACGGGAAAATACCAACTTCAGGCATCTTAATGCCCGCACGTTGAGAGAGATCTGCAACAGTTTGCAATAACCATGCTTCAGCCTGATTACGAGGCGCATTCGGATCGATCAGTTCTGTACCAGTGGTTTTTTTAGCCATCCATTTCGACATAAAAAGGGAGACTAGTGAGCCCACCATACCAAACACAAAACAGATGACCAAAAGGTTGCCTAGATTTAAGCCACCCGCGCCATGGTAACTACCGACACCGAAGAGTGACAAGATAATGCCAGCCACAACCAGTACCGCGAGGTTGGTTAGCAAAAACAAACCAATCCGCATCATTGAGAAAATCCTCTTATAAATAAAACCTATTATGATTCATTCATCATAAATCATTGCTCTCAATATGAGGGGAATCCCAAGAAAATTCAAGACCAATTACATGATTTAAGCTTTTTTTAAGTTAAATCCTGTAAGGGGTGGGCGACGTGCTTAATTTGAAATCTGAATTCGGGCTGAAGCCGTTGCATTACGGGTCACATAAGTGTTTGGTGCATCGGTAAAACTGCCATTTTCAAGAGTAATAATCTGGCGTTGCTGCGTATATTTCGGGGCAGTGTTTGCATCGGGATGTGTATAGTTTGCCGATTGGGCAATAATTTGTGATGATAACGGATTATCCGTGCTTGAGCTTTGTGAGGAAACATACAGATTTTGGTAACGGCTGGTCACACGCTTTACATAATCTTGGGTTTCACGAAACGGTGGAATGCCGCCATACTTATCGACATTGCCTTCTCCTGCATTGTAGGCTGCTAAAACCAGCTGCATATTGCCATTAAAGCGTTTCATGAGCCAGCTTAAATACTGTGCACCACCAAAAATATTCTGTTCGGGATCAAATACATTTGACACATTAAAACGTTTTGCTGTAGCTGGCATGAGTTGCATCAGTCCTTGCGCACCTACGGGCGAACGGGCACGAATATTAAAACCCGATTCGGTATGCATGACCGCTTTGATTAGGCCTTCTGACACTCCGTGGCGCTGCGCTGCCTGACGGATAATATGATCGAAAGCATTGACGTTTTTACTGTAGCTCGGTAAAACCGATGCTTCTGAGGCACCCCAGTTGCGGTAGGTATGAATATTACTGTCTGGGTAATAAGTAACTTTGACTTTGGTTAAGGCAGGGTCTGAACTTTTACGGTTGGTAAGCAAGGTTGCGCCGGATTTATCTTTATAGATAAACATCTGTCCCGCGATGGCGGTATTTATGCAGCCATAACTCAGTAAGAAAGAGCAAATAAATAGTAAACAAGAATCCATGCGTTTTTTCATTTTATGTTATTCGCTTTAGGTGATTCGCTAAAAGTAGTGACATCTTGTAAGCCAGTGTAGCAAAAAAAAACGTAAACACGAGATATACAGCTAAAATTTTTCACAACTGTTTGACAGAAAAAATCAAGCTTTATTGTTTGGATGTTAATCAAAAAAAAATTAAATTTTTTTTTGAAATAGTTGGGTTGACTTTAATAAGCATTTGATTTTAAAAAAATAAAATAATTGGTTAAAAAATGATCAATTTAAACAAAACCCTTATTTTTTCGTCTAGTCACTTTGTCAAGCCTCCAGAAATCCACAATTTTATCCACAGGTTTTGTGGAAAACTGTGGAAAAGTCCAAAATATAAGCGTTCTGTGCAAAAAATGCTCAAAGAACTACTTTTTTCAGGACAATAAAAAAGCATGATACAAAATCATGACAATTTAAAGAATTCAAAATCTATAGATGCGATTCACGCGCGAATCATATAAAATTGCCCAGTATTTTTTTTATGGGTCACGTGTGTCTATGTACTCGCCAGTTGAGTCCGAAGCAGGATTTAATTTTAAGCCAGAGCTTCCTACAAGCTCCGCCTATTATCGCTTACTGAAAAAGCTCCGTCGACAAGTGGGTCACGCGATTCGTGATTTCAAAATGATCGAAGACGGCGATAAAGTGATGGTCTGCGTTTCTGGCGGTAAGGACAGCTATACCTTGCTGGATATCTTGCTGCAATTTAAGCGCATTGCACCCATCAACTTTGATATTGTCGCGGTCAATCTCGATCAGAAACAGCCGGGCTTTCCAGAAGACGTGTTGCCACGCTATATGGAAGAGAACAATATTCCGTATTACATTCTTGAAAAAGACACCTACACCATTACCAAACGCCTTACGCCAGAAGGTAAAACCTACTGCGCGGTGTGTTCTCGTTTGCGCCGTGGTTCGCTGTATGGCTTTGCGCAAGAAATTGGGGCGACCAAAGTGGCTTTAGGCCATCATCGCGATGATATTATCGCGACCTTTTTCTTGAACTTATTCCATGGTGGAAGCCTAAAGGCGATGCCACCGAAGCTGCTTTCATCGGACAAGAAGAATATTTTGATTCGTCCGCTGGCTTACGTGGAAGAAAAAGACATCATCAAATATGCTGAAATGCGTAAGTTTCCGATTATTCCGTGTAACTTGTGTGGTTCGCAAGAAAACCTACAACGTGCCATGCTCAACGAGATGCTACGTGAGTGGGACAAACAGTATCCAAAACGCTTGCACAGTATTTTTGGCGCATTACAAAATGTCTCGCCATCGCAATTGGCAGATCGTGAGCTGTTTGATTTTGAAGCCTTGGACTCACAGCGTGAACTCGACTTTAAAGAACCTGAAGAATTAAAAAAACGACTGGATGTGGTCAATCTCAGCTTTGCTGCTGACTAACAAGTCAAGCGCTAACCTCTTAAAAAGTTAGCGCTTTTTTTTGATTAAAAATTGTGATTCTTCTAAAAATTAAGGGACTCATACAAAAAAGGTTAACGGACTTTTTAGAGATCATGCTATAACAAGGCAAAAGCTGTAACGCTTCAACCATGATGCTGTCTGGAAAAACAGCACACATAATTGAATAAATTGACTTGAGGAATAATCATGCCTGCATTTTTAACTGATGATTGGTTTACAACTGTTGAAAAACTAAGTGCAGACGCAGGTGATCTAAATTTACCACCAGCACTTGCAAATTTAGCCATTAATCTTGTTGTTGCAAATGCAGACAACACCACCGAAGTATCCTTGGAAAACGGAAAAATTCATAAAGGTCTTTCTCCGAATGCCAAAACCACTTTAAATATGGATGCTGAGACGCTTCGTAAGGTGTTTTTAGAGTTTGATATGGCGGCTGCAATGCAAGCCTTCATGACAGGCAAAATCAAAGTGCAGGGCGATATGTCTCAGTTGATGGCTTTACAAACTGCAAAGCCTAGCCAAGAGCAAAAAGATCTGTTCAAACGCGTACTTGAGCATACAGCTTAATTTATGCCAGCCTTGTATAAAAAAAGCTTACGCAGATGCAGTAAGCTTTTTTTATATCTGTATGATCAATTCGGCTTAAACATCGACCCAGCGTGGTGAAGTCTTGATGTGCTCCAAATAGGCACGAATCCGCGTAACATATTGCAAGGCTTGTCTGTAGCGGCCATTGCTGGCCTGATTACGATTTAGGTAATTGTACAGATTAAGCCACTGGTTTGGGTTTTTGCCCTGTGCCTGAATGCGCTTTTGAATTTGAGCGACTGCACCTGGCCCCATGTTATACGCCACTAGAGCGTACCAGTTACGATCTGGATACGGAATCATTTCATACTGCTTGAGCATTTGATCGTAATACTTTGCGCCGCCCTGAATGCTTTGGGTGGGGTCGTTGCGATTACTGACGCCCATTGCCTGCGCTGTATTATTGGTCAGCATCATCAAACCGCGAACACCAGTGGGAGAGACTGAGTTGGGTTTTAAATAAGACTCTTGATAGCCTATGGCTGCCAATAAATGCCAATCCAGATTGTATTGCTCAGCGCTACGTTTAAAGCTTGCCTTATATACCGGAAGTCGGTTACTCAAATCGCGCTGAATAATTTCCCACGATTCAGGCTGCACCACATTGCGGTTATAAAATGACGCCAATTGCTGCATGGTGCCATTTTGCTTACTTTGACACACATAACTGCTCGCTGTCTGTGTCAGTGGATCATCGGCATATTTAAACACCCAGTTGAGCGATGCATTGAGTCCATTTTGCGTCAGTGTACTGTCTGCACCACAGCTGGCCGAAAAAGAAATCAGTTGCTTGGTTTCAATGCTGTGTAAATCTGCGGTGGTCATGGCCAGATTGGCCCGGCCTTCGTTGATCCATTTTAACGCAGTCGCATCATCTTTGACGGTTTTAAACTTGAGCTTAACGTTAAGGCTCTGTGCATAATTTCTTGCCAGATCGTAACCAAAGCCATGAATAAACTCACCGTCTTTAAACACTGTAGTAGGCGATTCGACCGCAACCACAGTGAGGGTATTACTATTAACCACCGTATTATACTGGTGGGCTTTGCTGGCACTAATACTGTGAAACGGAAACACCATTGTACTTAATGCAAGCGCTTTCAAGGGGAGAGAAGAAAATAAAGTGTCTAGGCCAAGCCTCGACCCAGAAGTTGAACTACTGTGCATGTTGTCTCCGCTACAGATAATTTACGCCCTAAAAAATTTTGGCAAAACGAATACACAAAACTTTTTTCAAGTTGGTAAATCCAAAGAGGATGGGCATTCATGACGTCATTCGTGATGACATGGGATTAACAATAACTATGTAGAAAAACTACAAAGTTTAAAAAACAACCAAATAAAAAGTAGGGCGAATAATAATTGCCTAAAAACCTCTTGTCAAATTTTTAGGTCAAAAAATAGTCTTTACGATATGTAAGCCTATGATTTACTAAGGGAAGAAAATTTATACACTGAAGTTGTGGTGCAAAAGAGGAAGCTCTGCAACAGTATGTAACCAAATTGTAAATTGGTAACTGTTGTAAATATTATAATTTTACTTAATTTGGTGGTTATTTCAGCGCTTGTAAGGCCTGTAAACAAAGACACGAAAGCAAAAATATCCTGTTTATTTTATGTGCAAAATTCATGTTTTTCGGCTTACATTTGCAATATTCAGATACGCATTCGCTGTAAGGTATCTGCTCTAATGATCAATCATTTGTAGCGTATCGATTAGCCTGATTGATAGCGAATCGAATTGATGTACCATATCTTCCGACCCAATGGGGTTTGTACAGTCACCTCATCATTGATGGATTTACCCAAGCATGCTTTGGCCATGGGAGACTGCAACGAGATATAATCTTTACGGCCATAAATTTCTTCATCCCCCACAATCCGAAATTCGATGGTTTCACCTTCGTCATTTTCAAGCGCTACCCAAGCACCAAAATACGCTTTGCCGTCTTGCTCAGGGCTGTACTCTACTTTATGTGCCACTTCAAAAAGTTTGGTTAAATATCGGATTCTGCGGTCAATCTCGCGTAATTTTTTCTTGTTGTAAATATAATCGGCGTTCTCTGACCGATCTCCTAGACTGGCTGCCCAAGACACAATTTTGGTAATTTCAGGACGTTCTTTACGCACCAAATCGTTAAGCTCATTTTGTAAGCGTTGATAACCCTCTGAGGTGAGTAATTTGCGGTTCAAGAGATTGCTCCAAATACATATCAGACTGCTGTGTAAAGCTACTACACTCTGCGCTCTAGATGCAGTACTTTTTTTACATGGGTGCGCATTTATAATTTCGTCTGAGCAAAAAATTAATGAAGGTATTAAAAAAGCTGTTTTTTTGTGTTTTATGTGCGTAAAGTGCCCGATTTTGCTCGTAAATGATTCTACTAAATACTCAACATGAGAAAAAATGCCTATATTGTGCTTATTTTGAACATTTAACTGATTTTTATTAAAAATAATTTGCCAAGTGATGTTTTTATTTATATGATAGCCGCCATTGGAAGCGTGGCAGAGCGGTTTAATGCACCGGTCTTGAAAACCG
>NZ_JVOR01000051.1:0-792 GCF_001054715.1 Acinetobacter sp. 243_ASPC
ATCAATGAATAAATTTAATCGCTTATAACATGTCATTTAACTTTCTTTATTTGAGATAAACGGTTTTGATGAGTTCGATGCGCATCTGACCGCTGTCATGTCATTTGGGTTGAGATAATCTTTATCTGATTCATCAACTTTGGGTTCAGGATTTTCACCACTACGATAAATTGTCGTTACACTACCGCCAATTTTTAGATCTATAACACCAGCCTCCTGATAAGTACTTCGAACCGATTTGAGTGTTCCTGTCGCTGGACCTTGAGGGTTTTTCTCTGGTGAATGCTTATAATACTGAGGGTCAAACCAATCCGACACCCATTCATTCCCATCGGTTGCCATATCATAAAAGCCTAAAGGAGTAGGTGGGAATCTTCCTAAAATAGGAATAGGCATATCCACACCAACAGTTTTTTTAACTTTTTGTCGTTGTTCATCACTCCATACATTTCTTCCCGGTTCATACTCACCATTATCCGTTGGATAGATGACATATTGTCCACGATTTCTGGCAGCATATTCCCATTGTGCTTCGGTCGGCAGTGTCATTGGTATCCCCACTTGTTGACCTAGCCATTGGCAATAATCGTGTGCTTGTTGCCAACTCACGCCTGCCGGAGAATTTTCTTGACGGAAAAATTTTGATACTTTTTGAGTACTGATTTTTTGCTGTCCAGTCGCCTCAGTGTAAATATCAAAGTCATCAAATGTAGTTTTATACGCATTTAAACTAAAACTATCTAGCGTAACTTTATGTAGAGGCATCGCTGCATAAAGGCCAGTGATGGGTAA
>NZ_JVOR01000052.1:0-2573 GCF_001054715.1 Acinetobacter sp. 243_ASPC
TTGGGACCAGGGGGTCGTAGGTTCGAATCCTACTGCTCCGACCATCTTTAAAAAATTAAAGATGTAAATAAAAAATCCGCTTTATTGCGGTTTTTTTACGTCTGTTGTTTTTATCATTTTATAAAGTTAATACAAAGCGGTATTTAACTTTGTATTAACTTATGAACAATTCGATTACGGCACAATAATAATCGCTACGCGTCGATTGGCTGCACGATTTGCTTCGGTGGTGTTAGGTAATAACGGTTGAGAAGCACCACGACCAATAGTTTGAATATTGCTACGCACAAAACCTTGCTCAACAAAAATAGTGGCTACGCTCTGAGCACGTGCTTGCGAGAGCTTGATGTTATAGTCAGTATTGCCAATATTATCTGTGTATCCCACCACTTTAAGTTTGTGTAAGCCATACTTATTGAGTTGATTGCTCAATCGCACCAATTCATTTCGATGGTTCGGATTGACTTCAGACTTGTCAAAATCAAAGAGTAAACGTTCAGGTAGGCCAAGTGTCCAGCCTTCCTCAGTTTGTACAAAACCTTCCTTTTTCAAAAGTTGAACTTGCTTGTACTTTAGCGGCCCGAAGCTTAGACAACCGGAAAGTACAAGACAAATGGCAGCTAAAATCGATATCTTAAACGGATGACTAAACATAATAAGGGGCCTATCGGTTAGGGGGTGTGGATACACCAATGATGATGGAGATGTTTTGCTTTATACATGGCCTGATCGGCTTGTGTGATCAGTTCCTCAGGAGTCGAGGCAAACTGGGAAAAAGCAATACCAATACTGAAACTGAAATAAATCTGATGCTCATTAAAACTGAGCGGTTTTTTGCAGCTTTCTAATAAGTGTTCGGCAATCGTAATCAGATGATCACGTTGATGCACAGATTCTAAAAGTATGGCGAATTCATCACCACCCAAACGCGCAATAAAATCATGCTGACGAATACGTGATTTTAAACGCTGGGCCATTTCGATTAAAACTGCATCGCCTGCCGGATGACCGTATTGATCGTTAATTCGCTTGAACTGATTATTATCGATAAAAATTAAAGCCGAATTTGAGCGTAAGCTCGGTTGCTCAAACAAATGTAACAGTTGACTATAAAAATAACTGCGATTCGGCAATGCGGTAAGATGATCATGCTTGGCTTCAAAAGACAATTGATGATTTTCATCTTGAAGATGTGTGTGCCAAGTTTGAATCTCATGTAAAAGTTGATTAAACACATCATTTAGATCTTGAAATTCTTTAATATTATTTTTTGGAAAGCGAAGGTTGTATGCCTTTTGATCGCTAACAATTTGTGCGGTTTGAGTCAGTGGTTGCATTGATTGCATGATATAGCGATAGGTGGAGTTGGTTGACCACCACAATGCAATAATCATAAATAACATGACCACTGCCAATCCAATTAAAATAGTAACAATAAATTGTAAAATACGCTCTGAACTTCCGTAGATGATCAGTTGTCCGACTTGCTGGTTATTATGAAAAATTTTAAGTTTTACTGGGTCTTTTAGAAAAACATGATCAAGTAAAACTTGTAATCTGGAATAGTAAGCTTTGCTCTTGGTGCTATTGGCTAATTGAATATTTTGATTGTCGAAAACCTCAATGCTTCGGATAGAGTGCTGTGATGTATATTCATTTAAAATTTGCGAAATTGTTTGTTGATCCCGAAAAACCACCGCAGGTTGTATACGCTCACTGACCGCTAGACTCAAAATATTTAAATTCTGTTTAGTATATGTTTCCATTGTAAAGGTAGAAATTGATACAAAGGTGAAACAACAGATAATTAAGGTAATCGCAAAAATCGTTGCTTGAGATCTGCGGAATACGCTATGCAATGAATTGGACTTATACAGCCGAGAAATCATAGCTTACTCCGCATTTTTGGCTAAAAGTAAAACGCGGGGATCTATACGAATTTGAGAGCGACTGAGCGTATCTAAATTAACTTTAAAAGTAGATTTCCCTTTTTGCTGATATAAACAAAAAATACTTCCAATTTCACAATCAATATTATTGGCACTAAAAGACAGTAATGAGTGGGATGGATAACTATTGATTAATGCTTCTTGCTGCGCAGGTGTTTGACTTGAAAAATAAACGGCCTGACATTGCGTCTTAACAAAACTAGCTGCAGGAATAGATTGGACTTTGTATCCATAAGTAGATTGTTTAATCTGTGTCTGGAAAATTCCCGCTGCTGCTGGGTTATCAATTACGCACAGTGTGGTATTGGTTCCTGTGGAGAGTTTGCTATAACTCATAATTGATAAAGTTAATGTATAGAAATTTTGAACAGGCGAAGCAAAAGACACTTCCATAGATAAGCATAGAAGTGTAAGTAAAAAGAACCTTAATATCACTTTGTGATACATTTCATGATTATCTTTAAAAATGTGAATTTTGTCTATTTTATCGAAAAATTCGAATAAAAAATAGCTGCTCATTTAAAATATTGAAGCAAATGGGTTAATAAGTAAACATTTGTTTGTTTTTTTATAAAAACAGGCTTGCAAGGGGTGAGAAATAGTGTAGAATGCACATCCATCGGC
>NZ_JVOR01000053.1:0-11978 GCF_001054715.1 Acinetobacter sp. 243_ASPC
TAAAATCCCCCGCCCACAAAGGCGTGCCGGTTCGAGTCCGGCCCTGGGCACCATTTTAAGTCTTTTAAAATGGTGTAATAAAAAAATCCAGCAATATGCTGGTTTTTTTATGTCTGCTCGCTATTAAATGTAGATCACACCGATGACTACACATAGATGGCGAGAACGGTGATCACCATTCTCGGTTTGCAACCAATTCCTCAAGATCGATATCCATATAACCCGCATCTTGTACGGCCATCATCATTGCTTCCGCAATATAATCAGTGGCTGTATCGTCCAAATTCGAGTCAAGATCCTCAAAGTCTGGTTTCATTTCATTGATTTTCAGCAAGGTTAAGTTTGCCAAGCGATAAATTTCAGAATCAGATTGCTCAATTTTCTGAATCTTTTTAGCAAATTCAACAATATACTGCTTAACTTCTGCAACTAACACTTCTGGATAGTAGCCGTCATCAAACATAGGGAGAAGTAAATCGTTAAACATCAGCACATCTTTTCAATAAAAAACGTGCTGCTTATATCATACCTGATACAAAAAGGCGACCTTCTTTAAAGGCAATATTCACGATGCAGCCAACATCGCCTGCCACATACGTACCGCATCCACGGTGGCTTTTACATCATGAACACGAACAATGGAGGCCCCTTGCTGAAAACTGAGTAAATGCCCAGTTACACTCCCCACCATTCGCTGATCTGCGCTTGCACCTTGTAAGACTTCTCCAACAAACCGTTTGCGCGACAAACCCGATAATACTGGGTAGCCTAAATCCGTAAATCGCCACAGCGCATTGAGCAAAGTCAAATTCTGCTGGGCATTTTTTGCAAAACCGAATCCGGGATCGACAATAATATGTTCCTGCCGAATACCAGCTGATAACGCAGCTTGAATGCGCTGCTGAAGTTCATTAATCACATCTTCTATAACATTGTCGTACTGATCTAGCTGATTCATTGTGGTCGGTTCACCACGCATATGCATGATAATCACAGGGATATTCAATCTCGCAGCCATCTCAAGGGCGCCTGGGCGAGTAAGTGCACGCACATCATTCCAGATATGTGCACCTGCTGCCACAGCGGCTTCTATCACACGAGGCTGACTGGTATCGATAGAAATGATGACATTCTTTTGTGCCAAAGCTTCAACCACAGGTACTACACGCTGTATCTCTTCTTCAACCTCCACTATCGATGCACCTGGACGAGTGGATTCTCCTCCAATATCAATAATACTCGCACCATGTGCAATCATCTGCTGTGCATGCACTATTGCAGCTACCTTGGAGTTATGTTTCCCTCCATCACTAAATGAATCTGGTGTGACATTTAAAATACCCATAACATGGGGACAGGATAAATCCAACTCCAATGATCCACAGGAAATGACTTTCTGCGGCAAGGGCATCAATCTCATGCAATGACTCCACATTTAAATGCCATCATTTTAACAACCTCATCACTTTAAAGATAATTTCCATTTTGTTTTAAATAAAAAAAGAGCCGCTCTAGGCGACTCTTTTTTTATTTCACACTTAGCTCATTGATGGCAATGGCGGAGGTGTAGATGGTCCGTTACTTGGTGGATCCAAATCAACAACTGGATTTTCAGCAACATAAACCTTTGGTGGACGGGGCTCACGACCTTCCATAATATCCAGCACTTGATCACGGTCAATGGTTTCCCACTCCATCAAGGCTTTCACCATGGTATGCGCTTTATCCTTGTTGTTTTCAAGAATATCCCATGCCACTTTATACTGCTCATCTAGAATACGACGAACTTCTTCATCAACCTGTTGTTGGGTTGCTTCAGAAATTGTACGGCTACCCACATTTCCAAAGAAACCTTGAGTATTGTCGTCTTCATAAACCATCACGCCTAGTCGATCTGACATACCGTATTTGGTGACCATCGCACGTGCCATTTTAGTTGCACGTTCAAAGTCGTTTGATGCACCAGTGGATTGCTGATTGATGAAAATTTCTTCAGCAATACGACCACCGAATAAAATCGAAATTTCTTTCAACATTTTATCTTTGTAGTGACTAATCTGATCCTGCTCAGGCAACTGCCAAGTTACACCTAGTGCCCAGCCACGTGGCATAATGGTCACTTTATGTACTGGATCGGTACCCGGCAAAGCTTCTGCAACGATAGCATGGCCCGACTCATGATATGCCGTTGCACGACGCTCTTCTTCACGAAGAATCATCGATTTACGCTCAGGACCCATATAGATCTTGTCTTTGGCATCTTCAAAGTCATGCATATCGACCGTGTTTTTGTTACGACGTGCAGCAAATAAAGCCGCTTCGTTAACCAGGTTAGCCAGCTGTGCACCAGAGAATCCCGGTGTACCGCGTGCCAATACCTTAACGTCTACACCAGTCACTGACGGTAATTTTCTGAGGTGAACATTTAAAATCTGTTCACGACCATTAATGTCAGGTAATCCTACCATCACTTGACGGTCAAAACGGCCTGGACGCAACAAGGCTTTATCAAGTACATCGACACGGTTGGTCGCTGCAATCACAATCACGCCTTCATTACCTTCAAAGCCGTCCATCTCAACCAGCATCTGGTTTAATGTCTGTTCACGCTCGTCATGACCACCACCGGTACCTGAACCACGGTGACGACCAACTGCATCGATCTCATCAATGAAGATAATACATGGCGCATGACGCTTAGCTTGTTCAAACATATCACGTACACGTGAAGCACCAACACCCACAAACATTTCCACAAAATCAGAACCTGAAATGCTGAAAAATGGGACTTTTGCTTCACCTGCAATGGCTTTCGCCAAAAGGGTTTTACCCGTTCCTGGAGGTCCAACCATCAAAACGCCACGCGGGATTGTTGCCCCTAAACGTTTGAATTTCGCTGGATCTTTTAAAAAATCTACGATCTCTACAACTTCTTGTTTTGCTTCGTCACAACCTGCAACATCTTTAAATGTTACTTTGATTTGATCTTCCGAAAGCATTTTTGCCTTCGACTTTCCAAAACTCATTGGCCCGTTTTTACCACCTGCACCGCCACCCATGTTGCGCATAAAGAACATGAATAACAAAATGATTAAAAGCACAGGGAAACTAGCAATGAGAAGTTGCATCAACAAGCCTTGACGTTGAGGAGCTGTACCTTCAACCACCACATTGTTCTTGTTTAGGCTAGGTAAAAGCTGTGTGTCTTCAACTTGCGGACGTACTGTCTCAAAGTGAGAGCCATTGGTTTTCTCACCACTAATATTCAAACCATCAATAGTGACTTGCTTAATTTGACCAGCATTCACCGCCGCAACAAATTCCGAATAATTCATTGCAGATGGCTTATTACGGTCACTGATGTTACTGAAAATCAAGATCAGAACACCAAGTATTATTAGCCACAATACGGCATTCTTGAAGAGATCGCTCAAAGCTTTATTCCCATTATCAATCTAATTTGATCATGCCCATATCACTGGGTTGACCCTAGTTCACAGCAAGTCTCGCGCTTGCAACAGTTCAAATTGTACAAAATGCACAATTTTTAACGGCTTGGCAAGTAAACTTTATTTCAAGGCCTTTTTACGCCCTTGACCGATTAAGAATACTTCCTTTGATCGAGCACGAGAGGCAGCAGGTTTTGCAGTTTTAAGAATATCGAAACTCTCAACTACCTGCTTACGAAACTCATCAAAACCTGATCCTTGGAAAACCTTTACCACAAACTGACCATCTGGACCAAGTACTTTCTGGGCAAAATCGAGCGCCAGTTCACATAAGTAAATCTGACGAGGCTGATCTACTGCCCTATTACCTGATGTATTGGGGGCCATATCTGAAATTACAATGTCTACAGTACGCCCATTTAAAATATTTAACAATTTTTCGAACACTTCCTCTTCGCGAAAGTCACCTTGCAAGAAAGTCACGTCCGGCAGAGCGTCCATTGCCAAGATATCAGAAGCTATCACTAAACCTTTACTACCTACAAGCTTGCCTGCAATTTGCGACCAACTTCCAGGCGCAGCACCCAAATCGACGACTGTCATTCCGGGTCTGATCAGTTTGTATTTCTCCTGAATTTCTAAAAGTTTATATGCAGCACGTGCACGGTAGCCTTCTTTTTGAGCCTTTTTTACAAAAGGATCATCAAGATGCTCTCTCATCCACGCACGACTACTTTTAGATAACTTCTGGTTGGTAATGCGTGTCGCCATAACTTACTAAATATTAAAAAACTTCTTGACCTCTATTGTACGTCAAAAACGGCATTGATGCAGTATGGTTGTGTATCAGAAAGCCCCACTTTTGGTAGATTTTTTCCTATGATCATGATCGAATATTTCAACAATAGTGCGCGCGTTTGACCTTCAACTTTGCTATACTTAGGCGCTTTTAATCCTAGGTAGTTTCAATGGCAGCTTTATCTATCCAAGAACGTAAACGCTTACGTCAAATCGGGCATGCGCTCAATCCAGTGGTCATGATCGGTGGACAAGGGTTGACGGAAGGTGTTATCGAAGAAACCAACCGCGCACTGAATGATCACGAATTGATTAAAATCAAAATTGCAGGTGAAGACCGCGACACGCGTGCACAAGTGATTGATGCTTTAATTGCAGAGACTCAAGCTGAAGTGGTACAGAAAATTGGCAAGATTGCACTTTTGTATAAAAAAGCTGCAAAACAAAATCCAAATCTTTCAAATCTTGTGCGTCATGCGCATTTGGGCAACAAATAGTTGATTTGATGTATGGCGAGTTATGAGTTAAATGCATTTGATCGGTTTGAAGTCATTTCACTGGTCGGTGCGATTGAGCAACAACATCCATCTGTTTTAAATATCGGATTCTGGGTACGTGATCCCAACCAGCTGATTGAATGGCCCAAATGTGTCTCAGCGCATCCTCGTCAAGATTATTTATGGAATTCAACTTGCTTTGAAGTCTTTATTGGCATTAAACATCAAGATGCGTACCGTGAGGTTAATCTCTCCCCTTCACAGGCCTGGCAAGTATATGAGTTTGAAGAGTATCGCTATCCAGAGCAGATGCCTCCTGTTGCCGCGCATGATATCGAACTCATCAAGCTAGAGCGCACGCATTACGGTCTAAATACAAGCCTCGATCTTGGCAAATTTATGCGTCAGCACCAAGTGAAATGGACAGATCTCTATGTGGGGTTAAGTGCTGTACTCAACACCTCTCAAGGAACACAGTTCTACGCCATGCAACACAGTAGTCCACAACCCGATTTTCATAATAAACGGGATTGGCTACATCAGTTTTAAAAAAAATGCGAGATACTAGATCTCGCATTTTTGTCTTTTGCTCAATACTAAGCACTCTCTTTGACTTTATGCCATGCTTCAAGCGCCTGATCTTTAGAACGCTTAAGCACTTCAGTCAGCGTTTCCTTGTGTTTTGAAGTCACATGGGTCAAATCATCTTTAATTTCTTTACCCAATTTGCTTAAATCATCACTGAGTTGCAATAACTCTTTTTTAAGTACTTCAACTGCCTCAGACAAATCGCCTTGTGAGTGTGTGAGTTGCGATTTGATCACATCTAAGCGGCCAAGCACATCGGCTTTAATTTGTTGATACTGGGTTTGGATGGTCTGGTTTAATTCTTTGGCTTCAGTTTCAATTTTTTCCTGCGTTTCGTTCAGCACTTCTTGTACCTGTGCTGTGGTGTCACTACACAGTTGATCAACTTGCTGTTGATGCGCTTGGACCGCTTGTTTTAATGATTTTTTTGTTGTCATGAATACACCTCTGATTCACGTAATAGTATCGATTTGGTCACCGCATATTACATAGTAAGCCTAATGTTGAGAAAACTGATAAAAATTGTTCGACAATCTTGAATTTCAGTGTTTTTTTCAAATTTCGATATCAAAATTCAGTAAAAACAATGAATTGTTTTAATTCAGAATTTTTCAAATAAAAACGTAGACTTTGGTCTAATCGATGCGTATAATGCGCTGTTAAGTTATAAGCGAGTAGACTGAAAGGAGGGCATGTTTTTGAAGGCAGCCTACCTTTTTTTACGTCTACTCGCTTTTTTACAGCCCTAATTTTTGTGGTTTTAGTTCAGGAGCTTTGGTTTGAGCACCCCCGCCATTTTAGCCCTTGCTGATGGAACGATCTTTAAAGGTACGTCTATCGGTGCTACGGGTTCAACGACTGGTGAAGTCGTTTTTAATACTGCCATGACTGGTTATCAAGAAATTCTGACCGATCCAAGTTATGCACAACAAGTTGTGACATTAACTTATCCTCACATTGGAAATACTGGATGCAATGACGAAGACGCCGAATCGGGTCGCATCCATAAAGTGTGGGCAAATGGTTTGATTATTCGTGATCTGCCTTTACTTCACAGTAATTTCCGTTCTGAACAATCTTTAGGCGACTACTTAAAACAGCACAATGTTGTGGCAATTGCCGACATTGATACGCGTAAACTGACACGTATTTTACGTGAAAAAGGTGCGCAAAACGGCTGTATCCTTGCGGGCGACAATATTACAGAAGAACAAGCGCTCGAAAAAGCACGTGCCTTTGGTGGTCTAAATGGCCTCGATTTGGCAAAAGAGTGCTGTGATCCTGAAGGCTTTGAATGGACGGAAGGTTCATGGACGCTTGGACACGGTTTTACTCAACCTGAACTTAAATATCATGTCGTTGCATACGATTACGGTGTCAAAACCAACATCTTGCGTATGCTTGCAGACCGCGGTTGTAAACTTACAGTTGTTCCTGCTCAAACACCTGCCGAGAAAGTTTTGGCAATGAATCCAGATGGCGTTTTCCTGTCGAATGGTCCTGGCGATCCAGCGGCATGTGACTATGCAATCGAAGCAGTTAAAACAATTGTGGAAACAACCAACTTACCAGTATTTGGTATTTGTTTGGGTCACCAGATTTTAGCGCTGGCATCAGGTGCAAAAACCATGAAAATGAATCATGGTCACCATGGTGCAAACCATCCTGTACAAAACCTTGAACAAGGTACAGTGATGATTACTTCTCAAAACCACGGCTTTGCTGTTGACGAAAGTACTTTACCTGCAAATGTGAAGGTGACTCACCGCTCACTGTTTGACGGTACAAACCAAGGTATTCACCGTACAGACAAACCCGCATTTAGCTTCCAAGGTCACCCAGAAGCTAGCCCAGGTCCACATGACTGTGCCCCATTGTTCGATCATTTCATCGAACTTATCGAAGCAGCTAAGAAGTAATTGAGGAGCGAATAATGCCTAAACGTACGGATATTAAAAGCATCTTGATTATCGGTGCTGGTCCAATTGTAATTGGACAAGCCTGTGAGTTTGACTATTCAGGTGCACAAGCATGTAAAGCGCTTCGTGAAGAAGGTTACCGTGTTATTTTGGTCAACTCTAACCCAGCGACCATCATGACCGATCCATCAATGGCGGATGCGACCTACATTGAACCAATCACTTGGCAAACTGTTGCGCAAATTATCGAAAAAGAGCGTCCAGATGCTGTGCTCCCTACTATGGGCGGCCAAACTGCATTGAACTGTGCGCTTGCTTTGGACGAAAATGGTGTTTTAGAAAAGTTCAATGTTGAACTGATTGGTGCCTCTAAAGACGCAATTGAAAAAGCAGAAGATCGTAAACTTTTTGACATCGCAATGCGTAAAATTGGCTTAGAGTGTCCTCGTGCCGATGTTGCAGAAAGTATGGAACATGCACTGGAAATTCAGTCACGTTTCGGCTTCCCGGTCATCATTCGCCCATCATTCACCATGGGTGGTTCTGGTGGCGGTATTGCTTACAATAAAGAAGAATTTATTGAGATCTGTGAGCGTGGTTTCGATCTTTCTCCGACTAAACAATTATTGATCGATGAATCACTGATTGGCTGGAAAGAGTACGAGATGGAAGTTGTTCGTGATAAAAACGACAACTGTATTATCGTCTGTGCAATCGAAAACTTTGACCCAATGGGCGTGCATACAGGTGACTCGATCACTGTTGCACCTGCACAAACACTAACCGACAAAGAATATCAAATCATGCGTAATGCATCGATTGCAGTTCTTCGTGAAATTGGTGTTGAAACAGGTGGTTCAAACGTACAGTTTGGTATCAATCCGAAAGACGGCCGTATGGTTGTGATCGAGATGAACCCACGTGTATCGCGTTCATCTGCTCTTGCTTCAAAAGCGACAGGCTTCCCGATTGCGAAAATCGCGGCGAAGCTTGCGGTAGGCTACACCCTTGATGAATTAAAAAATGACATCACCGGTGGCGTAACACCAGCATCATTTGAACCTGCAATCGACTATGTAGTAACCAAGATTCCTCGCTTTAACTTCGAAAAATTCCCGCAAGCAGAGCCTGTGTTAACCACACAGATGAAATCTGTGGGTGAAGTAATGGCGATTGGACGTAATTTCCAAGAGTCTGTACAAAAAGCATTACGTGGTTTGGAAGTGGGTGTTTGTGGCTTTGATGAAAAAGTTGAAGCCGGTACCACCAATGCCAAAGAGATTATCTTAAAAGAACTTAAAGTGCCTGGTCCGGAGCGTATCTGGTACGTGGCTGACGCATTCCGTCACGGTTTTTC
Organism: Acinetobacter sp. 243_ASPC; assembly: GCF_001054715.1. Lineage (NCBI taxonomy): Bacteria > Pseudomonadati > Pseudomonadota > Gammaproteobacteria > Moraxellales > Moraxellaceae > Acinetobacter > Acinetobacter sp. 243_ASPC. The sequence continues at coordinate 8,609 of NZ_JVOR01000053.1, forward strand.
TTTAGATGACGTATTTGAAGCGACCAAAATCGACCGTTGGTTCTTGATTCAAATTGAGGACATTATCAAAACTGAAGCGCAAGTGAAGACGCTAGGTTTTGGTGATTTAAACGCTGACAACATCCGTTCGTTCAAACGTAAAGGTTTATCTGACCTACGTATTGCCAACTTGATGGGTATTTCACAAAAGCAATTCCGTAAGCAACGTTGGAATTTGGGTGTTTATCCGGTTTACAAGCGTGTCGATACCTGTGCAGCAGAGTTTGAGTCAGGCACTGCCTACATGTACTCAACTTATGATGAAGAATGCGAAGCGAATCCATCGAACCGTGACAAGATCATGGTTATTGGCGGTGGTCCGAACCGTATTGGTCAAGGGATCGAGTTTGACTACTGTTGTGTACACGCAGCGCTTGCAATGCGTGATGACGGTTACGAAACCATTATGGTGAACTGTAACCCAGAAACAGTTTCAACAGACTACGACACTTCAGATCGTTTGTACTTTGAGCCCGTTACGCTTGAAGATGTACTTGAGATTGTGCGTACCGAAAAGCCAAAAGGCGTGATCGTACAGTACGGTGGTCAGACACCACTTAAATTGGCACGTGCGCTTGAAGAAGCAGGCACACCAATTATTGGTACCTCACCAGATGCAATTGACCGTGCTGAAGACCGTGAACGTTTCCAGCAAATGATTCAACGTCTACAACTTCGCCAACCGAACAACAGTATTGTAAAATCGGCTGAAGAAGGTATTTCAGAAGCAGCGAAAGTGGGTTATCCATTGGTTGTTCGTCCATCTTATGTCTTAGGTGGTCGTGCAATGGAAATCGTGTATAACGAAGAAGAGCTGAAACGTTATCTTCGTGAAGCGGTACAAGCGTCGAATGAAGCGCCTGTCCTGCTCGACCGTTTCTTGGACGATGCAACTGAAGTCGATGTAGACTGTGTCTCTGACGGTAAAGACGTGGTGATTGGCGGTATCATGCAGCACATCGAACAGGCCGGTATTCACTCTGGTGACTCAGCTTGCTCAATCCCACCTTACTCGCTTTCTCAAGAAGTTCAGGATGAGATGCGTCGTCAAACCGTTGCAATGGCAAAAGAGCTCGGTGTTATTGGCTTGATGAACGTACAATTTGCTGTAAAAGGCAACGACATCTATGTTCTTGAAGTGAATCCACGTGCTTCACGTACCGTACCATTCGTATCGAAATGTATCGGTGAATCACTGGCGAAAGTTGCAGCACGTTGTATGGCGGGTCAATCACTAGCGTCTCAAGGATTTACCAAAGAGATTATCCCGACACGTTTTGCTGTGAAAGAAGCAGTCTTCCCATTCGCCAAATTCCCTGGCGTAGATCCAATGCTTGGCCCAGAGATGAAATCGACAGGTGAAGTGATGGGTGTGGGTCAAACCTTTGGTGAAGCATTCTACAAAGCCGTACTTGGTTCAAACGAACGTTTGCCTGGTTTGCCAACTGATGGTGAAGTGAAGTATGCATTCTTGTCTGTACGTGAATCTGACAAGAAATACATTGCTGATATTGCTAAGCAGTTAATCGCGTATGGCTTTAAACTTGTTGCAACAAATGGCACACATAAAGTCCTTCGTGAAGCAGGTCTAGAGTGTGAAGCAGTAAATAAAGTCACCGAAGGTCGTCCGCATATTGTGGATCGCTTGAAAAATGGTGAAATTCATCTTATTGTCAACACAACAGAAGGCAAACAAGCGCAATATGATTCTGCCATGATTCGTCGTGCTGCCCTACAGGGTAAAGTGTATTACACCACGACCATCAACGGTGCAGAAGCCGTTTGCCAAGCTTTTGCTGTGAAATTGCCAATGGATGTTTACCGTTTGCAAGATTTACAAACAGTAGGTTAATTCGTTACCGATAAGTCCCGCCACCTTATCGGTGGCGGGCTTTTTATTTTTTAAAAATGCGGTTTTCCCATTTTATTAAGAGGGACTAAAATGCAACGTTATCCAATGACTCCCGAGGGCAAATCTGCTCTAGAGAAAGAATTACAACATCTGAAGAGTGTTGAACGTCCACGTATTACACAAGCGATTGCAGAAGCGCGTGAACACGGTGATTTAAAAGAAAATGCCGAGTATCACGCTGCACGTGAACAACAGGGTTTCTGTGAAGGACGCATTCAGGATATCGAGGGTAAATTAGGCGCAGCTCAAGTGATCGATATTAAAGAGCTTGAACACAATGGCCGAGTGGTTTTTGGTGTGACTGTGACCATTGAAAATCTTGATACCGAAGAGCGCAAAACCTATAAGATCGTGGGTGATGATGAAGCTGATTTTAAAATCAATAAAATCTCTGTGAACTCGCCAATTGCACGTGGCCTACTGGGTAAAAGCGAAGGTGACGAAGCCAAAATCACGACGCCTCAGGGTGAAGTCGAATATGAAATCGTAAGTGTTGAATACTTATAATTTCACTCGATGACTTAAGCCTCAGTTCGCTGGGGCTTTTTATTGTGCTCTATTCATCTCAATTCTAGTTTGCCTAAATTTGAGATGTGTCAGTCATCCACTGGTACTTCTTCAAATCAATTCGTCCACCTTTTATGATGATACCTTCTTGTATGAGTTTGAGTTCTTGAATATTTTGACCAGCATCATTGATTTGCCCAGTACTGATTCGTCCCTGTGCATTAATAATCCGGTGCCAAGGCAAATCTGACGTCTCACTCATCTGTTTTAAAACAGTTCCAACCAATCGAGCATGTTTAGGTAGTCCAGCAAGTTTGGCGATCTGCCCATAAGTGGCCACATAACCTTCAGGCACTAATGCAACCACAGCCAATATCTGTCGATATAGCTCAATCGATGACGCTTTTTGTGGCTGAACTTGACGGGAAATCACCATAAGCACACATCTTATATAAAACAATTAAAAATTTGATTATGCATGAATTCTAAAGTTGAATCTTTAAGATTATTTTGTGCTAATTTATGAAAGCAACTCATACTAAAGATAATTAAGTCGCCTCTATTTTTTATAAGTTAAATAGAATACTGTTTGGATGCAATAAATCTTATCAATAAATACAAGGGAGTATATAAGAATGGGATATCAACATATCATGGTGCCAGTTGATGGATCACCCACATCTTTAACTGCAATTCAGCATGCCGCCAAGCTTGCAACCACCTATCAAAGTACAGTGACTGTGATCTATGTCTTAACAATTGATCCATTCATCAACATTGAATATATTAATTCGGCACACCAAGTGGAAAACGACGCGCTAAAACAAACTCGGGAAATTATTAAAACTATTGTCGATGAAGCAAAACAAAAATTCTTAACGTTTGGAATTGATGCGAATACTGTCATCATTG
>NZ_JVOR01000054.1:0-55159 GCF_001054715.1 Acinetobacter sp. 243_ASPC
GTCTAACATGCCTAACAGCTCCAAAGGAGTAAATAATTTAACTTATTGAGAAGAATAAGATAAATGCATTGATAGGTGAAACGGTATGTTTTTATCAATACAATCGGTTTTTTGAATAAAGGTGGCTTTTAGTCAGCAAAATTTTATTTAACAGCTCATTCACTTTACAAATATTCTCTTTGTGCGCGATTCAGATTCTTGTAATGTCAAAAGAATAAAAGATGCCTAAAAAGTGATCTTTTTGTATGAAAAAGGAGCTTATATGCAGCAACTGGTGAGTGTTAAGTCATGGCAATACGATGCAATATCACGCCATCTTAAAATTTTTTATGAGAATGGTACAGGGGCCTTATACCATCCTGTACCTGTATTTATCTATGACAATTTATTACGTGCGACCGATAAAGCAGCTTTCATTCACAAGTATATTGAATTTGACTTACACTTTAATCGACTTTCGATTTTATAAGCCAGCGTTAGTCTATACAATGTAAAAACTGAAAGCGTGGTTTGATTTCGTTATCGTGTTCTACGGTTTCAATAAACATGGTGAGCGGGCGTGCCCAAATGGAGTAATCTCCGTATAAACACTGATAAATCACCAATTCTTCTTCAGTCTCGCTGTGTTTTGCAACATGCAAAACTTGGTAAAGCTGACCTTTATAATGCTGGTATATGCCTTTACGAAGTGACATGATCGCTCGCCTTAAATACTAATGCTGTAGAAGCTACTATGTTATCGTATTCTTTGCAAAGCGGGTAATCGCAGCATTCAATCGTTTGATTGAAGTGCATTAAAATTAATTAATTCGAGTTAAAAAATTCGGCTCTGACACATTAATGATGAGCAGAGCCAAATATGGTCTATTTTTTTACAATTAAAACAGGAAGTTCAGTGTTCCCTAGCACATCTTGAGCAAAGCTACCTAAGAAAAACTTTTGAACACCTTTACGACCGTGTGAGCCCATCACAATCAAATCAATCTTCAAATCTTCAGCAGCCTTAATGATACCTTCAGCAGACACTTCACCTTTTACGATCTGTGTTTCGACCTCAATACCATGCACAGTCGCAGTGCTTTTTACATATGCCAAGGTTTCTTGTGCTTTTGCCTGTGCTTCAATGAAATAGTCTTTCATAATCGGGGATACATAGTAAAAATCGACACCGCTAAACGGATCCTCAGCCAATAAGCTAATTGCAGTTAATTTGCTACCAAAAGCTTTGGCGAGCGATGCAGCATGTTCGAATGCTGCTAAAGAAATTTCAGAGCCGTCAACGGGAACTAAGATATGTTGGTAACTCATAATGTTTATTCCTATGTTATGCGTAATTGTTATGTAATGTGCGAAAGAGTGATTAAGCTCAGATGGACAATCCAAGCATCATCTTCCTTTAATTTTATAATAAAATCAAATACAAATAACCACAAGACCAATTACAATAAGATAAACTGAGAAAAATGATTTTAAATATCTTTTTGAATTTTTTTCATCTTCTTTTGTTTAACCTGAATGCTATCAGTTTTTTATTAAAATAATGACCAAATTCAAATTGTTAAGATAAGCAATGATAATATTTATAATCGTGTAGATACGCTGAAAAAATAACTTAAGTATCTAAAGTGTCTGCAATTTAGCATGCTCGTTATTGACGGTATCTTTGAAGATTTTTGAACTCAATGCGCAGTTTAATGCGCATTGGATTTTCTAGATTTAATTAAAGCATTTGTCCCATCTTTCTAGACTAAAGCTCTGACCGACAGAGAAACGCTGGCGAATTAATTCGGGAAGGTGGCCTAAATAGCGTACATAAACTTCGGGTGTACGATCTACTTTATGCACAATAGTTAAAATTTCGTAGATGGCGGAGCTCTTATCGTGATCTAGTTCAATCCATTCGCCTACTTGAGGAGAAATGCCAATCGTTTTTAATCCCAAGTTTTTCGAGGGAGACTGGCTTAGATCGATCAAAATAATATTCATCTAAATAGGTTCCTTAAATCGTTAACCGTGTTTTAACTTTTAAATTAATTATCAAGTCATAAAGTTTTTAAGGCTTATATTTATAATAAAAATAGAAGAAAAGAAAATTGCAAAAAGCTTCTTTTTTTATTTTTTTTAATTTAATGAAAATGAAAGATTTATTTGAAATATATATTTTGATGTATTTCTATACATATATAAATCGAGATCTGTAATGAATGGATAGACTTTAAATATATATTTAAACAAATAAATGATATGTAAATGATTTAAATTCGAATTCTAGGTATAAAACCAAATAAATAATATGAGATTGGTTTGTAAGTAAAATTTAAGAAATTGTATAAAAAAAGTAATGCAAATGGGAATGTTTTTTATTAATATTTGCGATTTGTATCCCCACTTTGGATATTGCGCCGATGATTCAGAAACGTTTTTTTAAACAGCCAGGAACCGCAGCCTTCAGATTGAGCTTGCTTAGTCTTATGATTGTGCAAACACAATACGCTTTTGCCAATCAAAATGAAGATGTTAAAAATTCGACTGCCGTGATGCCAACTCTGACGTTGGAAGCGATGAGCGAGCTTGACCCGATCAAAAGCTATGTGGATTATGCTCAAGCCAATGTGACACGAAATGGTCTAGATAAGAAAGATATACCTCAGACCATTGATACCATTGATGTGCAAAAGTATAAGATTTATGGTGCCAATGATTTAAGTGTGATGTTACAAGGTACACCGGGTGTGACCACCAATTATGATACACGCGGTGATGGGATTGTGCTTAGAGGATTCAACGCCGACACCAGTGATATATATCGAGACGGTATCCGTGACAGCGGGCAAATTCGTCGTAGTACGGCCAATATTGAACGAATTGAAATTTTAAAAGGCCCAGCTTCGGTACTTTACGGTCGTAGTGGTGGAGGTGGTGTGATCAATATGGTCAGCAAATATGCCAACTTCGATTCGAAAAGTACGGTAGGTGGCTACCTCGGCTCTTGGAACAACCGCGGAACAACGATTGATTTAAATCAGGCGATTGATCAAAACTGGGCGGTACGCCTAACCAGTGAATATGGTGAAACAGACAGCTTTAGGCGCGGAATTCAGCAACGGCAGGTGATGGCCTCACCCAGTGTGACTTATCGTAATGATGACCAGACAGTCATTTGGACCACTCAATATACCTACGACAAATTGCATCGGATTCCAGACCGCGGCCCATCTTATTTTGATTTGGCAAAAAGTGGTGTGTATCCTTCAATTAAGCAAGGTTTTGCGCACGATGGTGATTATATCGATGATGAATTACACTTGATTCGCACTGATTTGAAATATCAATATGCGACCAATTGGAACTTTCATTGGGCTTTAAGTTACCGCGAAGCGTCCCAAGATTTTGATAATTATTTTGGTGGAACTTACTGCGCCACAAAAAGCGCGACATGTTTATATCCGGGCTACATTCGTCAAAGCTATGCATGGCAACAGACCACCAATAAAACCATCACCAATACTTTTGACTTAACAGGTGTGTTTAATACTGGGCGTTTCGAACATCGTGTACTTTTAGGGGCCGATGTTACTAAAGAGACACGTGAGCCAAGACTGGGGAATTATTCGAGTGGCAGTACGCAATTATATGGGTATTTCAACCCGTACACGGGTGATACCATTGAAACTTTTGATCGTGCAAATGCTCAGATCACCACTCAGAATTATAGTGAAGCATTAAATTTAGGGTTTTTTGCCCAAGATTTGATTCGCTTAAACGCTTCGTTACAACTGATGCTCGGTGCCCGATACGATATCTATGATTCATCTACACAGGTTAAAATCAGAAACAAGCTGGCCGTAGATGAATACTATTCAAAATCTGAAGGCACGTTTAGTCCAAATATCGGTTTAGTTTGGCAGCCTCTCGATGCACATAGTATTTATACGTCGTATAGTCGTAGTTTTGCACCATTTGGTGGTTCAATAGGTGTGAACGCTGTTTCGAGTAGTGTGGTCAATGCCGAGCCTCAATACAACGATCAATTTGAGGTTGGAATTAAAAGTGACTGGCTTGATCAGCGTTTGAGCACGCAATTTTCGGTTTATGACATTCGTAAACACAATATTCGCTATCAACCCGATGCCATTAACAACCCTGATCTGTGGGCTGTTGCAGGCGAGCATGAGGCACGTGGAGCAGAATTTAGCTTTATTGGCCGATTACGCGATAACGTGTTTATCCGCGGTGGTTATGGCTATACCGATGCAAAGGTAAAAGAAAATATTCAATATCCGCTAACAGAGAATAATCCTCTAGATAAAGTCTCTAAAAATACAGCAAATCTATTTGTTCGTTATTTGCCAACTGAAAATCTGTATTTTGAGACAGGAGTAACTTATCAAGGTTCGTTTTACGCTTACCAAAATGGTAATTTAAACAGCACGCCTGTACATATCAATGGCTTTGCACGACTCGATGCAGCAATTGGCTATAGCTTTGCACCTTGGAACGTGACGCTTGCAGTAAACAATGTAACCGACAAGCAGTACTGGCGCTCGGCTGAACTACCGGGTACGCCACGCAATGTTTTATTGCGCTTTGGTTATCAGTTTTAAATGAATAATCATCCATGCAGATTTAATCCTGCATGGGTGATTTTCGACGTATTTATATCTTCGAGTGGGTACCATATTGTTCAATCATGATCGAGCTGGCTTCGTTTAAACCTCTTACGCTCACCAAAACGCCATTTTTCTTGAATTTATCTACAATGCTGTCTAATGTTGCCACGGTGGTGACATCCCAGATATGTGCATGGGTCAAATCAATCACCACATGCGTAACATCCTCAGAAAAATCAAATGCATGTGCAAAGCGCTCTGATGAACTAAAAAAAAGTTGACCGCGTACATCATAGTGGCGAATGTTGTCTGTACGGGAGGTTTCAATATGTACATCATTTTCAAGTTTTTGTGCCAAAAATAATGCCGACAGTAAAACACCCACCAATACGCCAATCGCCAAGTTATGGGTAGCCACTACCACTACCACGGTTGCCAGCATCACCACAGTACTTGTTGTTGGGTTGCGGCGAATATTTTTGACTGATCCCCAATCGAAGGTACTGATCGAAACCATGATCATGACAGCAACCAAAGCTGCCATAGGGATGATCTTGAGCCAGTCACTAATAAACACCACTAAAATCAGCAAAAACACACCCGCAACTAGGGTAGAGAGTCGAGTGCGTGCACCAGATTTTACATTAATCATCGACTGTCCAATCATGGCGCAACCGGCCATACCACCCATCATCCCCGTAACGATATTGGCAATACCTTGACCTTTACATTCTTGATGCTTGTTGCTGGCACTGTCGGTCAGTTCATCTACAATTGTGGCGGTCATCATCGACTCGAGTAAGCCGACTGCAGCCATTGCACAGGAATAGGGCAGAATGATCCATAATGTATCAAGATTCCAAGGAATATTAGGGATAAAAAAGTGCGGTAATTGATTGGGAAGATTCCCCATATCGCCAACGGTGCGTACATCTACACCCATTAAATAGGCGATGAGAGTAATTAAAACAATACATACCAATGGGGAGGGAACAAGCTTTCCAATCACGGGCAAGTATGGAAACAAGTAAATAATGGCTAATCCAAGCGCAACGAACACATATACCCAAGATGAGACATGTATCAGTTCGGGGAGTTGAGCCATAAAAATTAAAATGGCCAGTGCGTTTACAAAACCGATTACAACCGACTTAGACACAAAGCGCATCAGCTTGGCCAGTTTCAGCTGCCCCGCAATAATTTGAATAATCCCGGTTAAAATTGTGGCTGCAAACAGATAGTCCAGTCCATGTTCTTTGACCAACGTCACCATGAGCAAAGCCATCGCGCCAGTGGCGGCTGAGATCATGGCTGGTCGACCACCTACAAATGCGATGATCACTGCCATCGAAAAAGAAGCGTAAAGGCCAACCTGTGGATCGACACCTGCAATAATAGAAAAAGCGATTGCTTCAGGAATCAGTGCAAGACCAACAACTAAACCAGCGAGAACATCTCCACGAATATTGGAGAGCCATTGCTGTTGAATTTGAGCAAACATAAAAAGCCTATAAAATTTTTTATTTCGTACAGGCTAGCGATGTGATATTTACACACGACTACACCACATCACCAGACAGTGATGATTTCAATTGATGAGAACTAAAAGAAGATCAATTAAGGTGGCGTAAGGATCATGTAAATAAATCGAGGAGGTGGGTTTTGAAGCGCGTAGGTTAACACATGCAGGTATGAAAATACAGGTTGGGCGTGCATGCTGCCAAGATGAGCTTGAGAGGAAAAGTAAAATAAAGGGCCATATTAAAGCCTGAGCTTGAAGGAAAAATGTATATATCTTAAAAATCTACAGTGCGCTCTTTGTGATTTAATGTAATCAGAGTATGATCAACTAAGCATCGTATGATAGAGATAAAATGATGCCTTTAATGTCATGATATAAATGACAAAAATAAGACATTTGCACAGTAATAATGCGAATAAGTGTGAATTAAGTCACAAAAATGTAGTCAAAAAGTGTTGTTTTATAGTTTAATAGCGTGTCTATAAAATGGTAGGCACAAAGTGGCGTTTGCATCAGTCGAGCGTCTGAAAAATTCATTTTACTGATAAGATTTTTAAGATATGAAAAAAATAGCTGCTGTGTCCGTTGTTGGGCTTGTATTGGTCTTGGGTTATGGGATCTATATAGATTCTCGTGCCAAAAAACGCCAAGAAATATTGCATATCATTAAAGATGCCGAAAAAGGTATAAAAATGATTGAAGCCAATCCGAATCATATCAATCACAAATTTCTAACTGAGCGTACAACTCAAGAGCAGTTTTAACTTTAAAGTTGACCGTCGGGAAAAATAAGTAATTGATTTGTTGCACGATTAATTTAGAAAAACACGTATTTATAAAAAAATAAACAAAATAAAATCAATCTGTTATAATCCACCGTCAAGTATTAAGTGATTAAAAGACAGCAATTGGGGCTGAATTACTTAATCGTTAGGTTGAAAAAGCCGCATGCTCATGCGGCTTTTTTCTGTTGGGGGAGCCTTTGTCATTATCCAAAGCCAGCATACTGATTATTTTAAATAAATAATAATCAAGCTGATGGCATAGTATTTGCTCAGGCCTAAACAGATTTTTCATGTGCAGTACAGTGCTTTTAACATGGCCTGTAAACATGATCGCAGAATTACGAAATGCTCAATTTTCTCATAGGGCGATGATATGACCACTCCTAATCCTTCAGTAGGTTTGCTTGAGCGCTTGTTTAAGCTAAGCGAAAACAAGACAAACTTCAGAACTGAAGTACTTGCAGGTGTAACCACATTTTTGACCATGTGTTACATCATTATTGTAAACCCGATCATTCTTTCAGAAACGGGAATGAACTACGGTGCTGTCTTTGTTGCAACCTGTTTGGCTGCAGCAATTGGTTGTTTGGTCATGGGCTTGATTGCCAACTATCCAATCGCATTGGCACCGGGCATGGGCTTAAATGCATATTTCACCTATTCTGTATGTTTGGGTATGGGTGTGCCTTGGCAGACAGCTTTGGCTGCCGTTTTCATTTCTGGTCTTGTTTTCTTGGCGATTAGTTTCTTAAAAATCCGAGAAGCGATTGTCAATGCGATTCCAATGTCACTTAAGTTCGCTATTGGTGGCGGTATTGGTTTATTTTTGGCGCTGGTAGCACTCAAAAATGCCGGTATTATTGTAGATAATCCTGCCACACTGGTGGGGTTAGGTAATCTCAAATCTCCAACTGTCTTGTTGGCCTTTCTTGGTTTTATCATTATCGTAGTTTTGCACCAGTTAAAAGTACGTGGTGCAATTATTATCAGTATTCTGGCGATTACTGGTCTTTCCACGCTACTCGGCTTAAATGAGCTAAAAGGTGTAGTCGGTGCCATCCCATCAATTGCACCAACATTTATGCAAATGGACTTCGAAGGCCTGTTTACAGCAACCATGATCGGTGTGATTTTTGTGTTTTTCTTGGTCGATTTGTTTGATAGTACCGGAACACTTGTTGGTGTTTCGCACCGTGCCGGATTGCTCAAAGATGGTAAGCTACCACGTTTGAAAAAGGCCTTGTTTGCCGACTCAACTGCAATTGTTGCGGGTGCAGCTTTGGGAACATCTTCAACAACACCATATATCGAATCGGCATCGGGCGTAGCAGCAGGTGGGCGTACGGGTTTGACCGCAGTGGTGGTGGCTGTGCTATTTCTAACATGCTTGTTTTTATCACCGCTTGCTCAATCTGTTCCTGGTTTTGCGACTGCACCAGCGCTACTCTTTGTCGGTGTGCTCATGATTCACGGTATTACCAATATTGATTGGGACGACATTACAGAAGCGGTACCGGCTTTCCTCACGATTGTATTTATGCCATTTACTTATTCAATTGCCGATGGTATTGCAATGGGTTTTATCAGCTATGCGATCATTAAATTGCTGACTGGTAAGGCTAAAACCGTACCATATATGGTCTGGATTGTTGCTGTACTTTGGGTTTTCAAATTTGCAGCATTTGGTGGTTAATTTTTGTTTTAAACTAAAGGGTGTAGTGACTTACACCCTTTTTTATTTTGTAAGGAGTTTGGATGAATCAAGCAGAACTAATTCGTGCCCTGCCGAAAGCAGAATTGCATGTGCATATTGAAGGAACTTTTGAACCTGAGCTAATGTTTGAAATTGCTCAGCGTAACCATATCGATATTCCGTACCAGTCGGTTGAGGAAATCAAACAGGCGTATAACTTTCACAATCTGCAATCTTTCTTAGATATCTACTACGCGGGTGCTAACGTTCTGGTTAATGAGCGTGATTTTTATGATCTTGCTTGGGCATATTTTAAAAAATGTGCGGAAGACCGCGTGGTTCATACAGAAATATTTTTCGATCCGCAAACACATACTGAGCGTGGCGTTGCTTTTGAGATTGTATTAAACGGCTTAAAACGCGCTTGTGCAGATGCGAAAGAGCAACTGGGAATTAGCTCTGAGTTGATTATGTGCTTCTTGCGCCATTTAAGCGAAGAAGACGCATTTAAAACGCTCGAACAAGCTTTACCGTATAAATCAGATATTATTGCTGTGGGCTTAGATTCAAGTGAAGTCGGACATCCTCCTTCTAAGTTCGAGCGTGTTTTTGAAAAAGCGCGTGAAGAAGGCTTCTTGGTTGTCGCCCATGCTGGTGAAGAAGGGCCACCTGAATATGTATGGGAAGCTTTAGATTTACTCAAAGTGAATCGTATTGATCATGGTGTTCGTTCTGAAGAAGATCCGGCACTCATGCAACGTCTGATTCAGGAAAAAATGCCACTCACGGTGTGTCCACTCAGTAACCTCAAGCTTTGCGTTGTCGATGACATGAAGCAGCACAACATTCGCCGTTTGCTTCAGCAAGGCGTGCAGGTTACGGTGAACTCTGATGATCCGTCTTATTTTGGCGGATATATGAATGATAACTTTGTTGCCATTCAAGAGGCTTTAGATTTAAGTCAAGATGAGCTAAAGCAACTTGCGATTAACTCGTTTGAAGCGTCATTTATTGCTGATGAGCAAAAGCAAAAATGGATTGAAGAAATCAAAGCCATTTAAAAGAAAAAAGCATCCTCTCGGGATGCTTTTTTTGTGTCTAGCGTTGTCGTGTCATACTTCTGAGCACGTTATCTTTATCAATAAAATGATGTTTTAAAGCTGCCAGTAAATGCCCCACCACCAAGAATCCTGCAATCCATGAAATATAGATATGTAGAGGTTTTACAATGGCGGTGACTTCAGGATTTTCTCCAATCAATTGTGGGATATTAAATAAATAGAGTACAGGTGCAGGGTGGCCCGCACTCCAGCTGTACAAGCAGCCTGTAATCGGCATTGCAAGCAAAATAAGATACAGCGCTAAATGCCCGATATGAGCAAACGTTTTCATCGCAGGTGACATAGTCTCTGGTAACTGCGGAACAGGATGTGTATAGCGCCAAAAAAGACGTATTACCACCAGAAAAATAATCGTGGTTGCAATGTTTTTATGCAGCGTAATCACATCTCCTTTAAAGCTGCCATCGTTTTCGTAACTTAAAAAGTTGCCACTATAAAAGCCAATCATCCAAGCGGCAATAAAGATAATCGCCATAAGCCAGTGAAGTATTTGAGCAGTGCGCGTGTAATACTGAGGGGAAGAAGCCATTTTTTTAAATCCCAACAAGGTCATCATTTTTATATCACCATCATAAAAAGTCTTGATGCGATTAAAAACCAAGAACTTGTAACGATGTGTCTTTTAAACAGAACGATTTGATCTAGTTGTCGGATTAAAGCGCATCACGCTATTTCATAAATAGATGGAGTTGGGCACAATACGCTATTTAAATTTTGAAGGTGAAGCACTTGAAAAAGTTAGCGCTGATGGTATTGCCTGTATGTTTGATTTTTACTGCATGCACCACAATGGATACCACAGGAACAGCACAGACCTCTTCTGGTTCATCGCAACTTGGTATGGCAGCTTTAAAAGTTGCGGTCAATGTTCAGTGCCTGAATAAAATTGAAACCTTACCTGCTTGGAAAAGTGCGACCAAAGTGATGTCGAACGAGCAAAAGCAAAGCATTCAAACCGAAGTTTGCGGTTGTGTCAGTGAAAAAGCACCATATAGTGTGACCACGATGGACATTGCAACAGCCAGTCTTGACCCAGCTGCACGAGCAACTATCGTCAATCAGATTGTCACTAAAACCGTGAGTGAATGTGTGGTACAAACCTTAAATTAAACTAATCAATCTGGGGTTTTACTTTGGAACAAACCAACCTATTTGTTGCAGGAGTCGATGAGGCAGGGCGTGGCCCTTTAGTCGGTTCTGTGGTAGCGGCAGCCGTGATTTTAGATCCTGATCATCCCATTGCTGGATTGAATGATTCTAAAAAATTAACGGAAAAAAAACGTGAAAAGTTGTTTATTGAAATTCAGGAAAAAGCATTGGCTTGGTCGATTGCTGAAGCTACACATACTGAAATTGATGAGCTCAACATCCTGCAAGCTACTTTTTTAGCCATGCGACGCGCGGTTGATGGCTTGCAGCAGCAGCCCATGAAAGTAATTGTAGATGGCAATCAGATTCCAAAGGGAATGACAATTGCCTGTGAAGCGATTGTCGTTGGAGATGCAACGCATGCCGAAATTAGTGCTGCGAGTATTTTAGCCAAAGTGACTCGTGATCGCCAAATGGTTGAACTGGATCAAAAATATCCATTGTTTGGTTTTGCTAAACATAAAGGATATCCAACCAAGGTACATTTTGAGGCAATAGCTCAGTATGGTGTCATTGATGAGCACAGACGCAGTTATGCACCCGTTAAACGTGCCTTAAACCAAGACCAATAGAAAAGTGAAATTGCTAAAATGTTTAAAGCGGCTAAATTAGCCGCTTTAATTTGGGAGGGTATAAATAAAACTTTAGCGATTAAAGTTATTTTGAGAGTAGTTATCGTCTTCAAAAGAAGGCTGATAATCTTGATCTAGGTGCTGAAGATGTTCATGCATTGCGCGTTCATGTTGAATACGTTGATAAATTTCTTCACGGTGAACCGATACTTCTTTCGGTGCATTCACACCAATACGTACCTGATTCCCCTTAACACCAAGCACAGTTACACTGACTTGATCCCCAATCATTAATGTTTCCCCGACACGACGGGTAAGAATCAGCATGTTTATCTCCTTGCAAAATGCTAAACCTGCGATAGTTTTTTCAAAAAGTGAAAACACAACCTCGGAATTGAGAGAATTTTAACAGAATTATTAGAAAATGAGAATTTCTTATAAATTCTGTTGAAATTTTCTTAAAAACCTCTAGCGCTAATATAACAGAGCCACTATAAAAAACACTATAGTGGCCCTGATTTTTTGTCACGATTCTTTGAAAAGTGAACTAACTTCGGCTTAACTGGTTAATCATTAAGCACGTGCGCTGCTTTCACCATGCTCGCGGTCTAAACCAAAAGCAGTATGAAGTGTGCGCACTGCAAGCTCTAAATAATTCTCTTCAATCAAGACTGAAACTTTGATTTCAGACGTCGAAATCATCAAAATATTGATGCTTTCTTCAGCTAAAGCCATGAACATTTTACTTGCAACACCTGCATGTGAACGCATGCCTACACCCACAATCGATACTTTTACAATATCATCACGGGTTGAGACTTCACGTGCACCAATGGTTGAAGCAGTTTCTTCAAGAATTTTCTTGGCTTTAGCCAAATCACCACGGTTTACTGTAAAGGTAAAGTCGGTAGTTCCATCTTCTTCAACATTTTGAACGATCATGTCGACTTCAATGTTGGCAGCACTGATAGGAACTAAAATTTTAGCGGCGATACCCGGTTCATCTGGAACACCCAAAATAGTTAATTTTGCTTCGTCACGATTAAATGCGATACCAGAGATAATCGGTTGTTCCATTGTATCTTCCGCCTCAGTTGTGATTAGTGTACCTACGTTTTGTTTAAATTCTTCATCAAATGCACCGTCGTTGTCGTTGTCAAAGCTTGACAATACACGGAGGGGCACTTGATATTTTCCTGCAAACTCTACAGAGCGAATCTGTAGAACTTTTGAACCCAATGATGCCATTTCCAGCATTTCTTCAAAAGAAATACGATCCACTTTTTTGGCTTTTGGTGCAACACGTGGGTCTGTGGTGTAAACACCGTCCACATCGGTATAAATCTGACATTCGTCTGCTTTGAGTGCGGCAGCCAATGCAACACCTGTAGTATCTGAACCGCCACGACCTAATGTGGTCGTGTTGCCTTTTTCATCTACCCCTTGGAAACCCGCAACGACAAGAACACGTCCTTCGTCAAGATCTGCGGTCATCACGTCGGTATCAATCGATTCAATACGTGCTTTATTGTAAGCGCTGTCTGTTTTGATACCAACTTGACGACCTGTATATGATTTAGCTTCGACCCCAATCGAGTTGAGTGCCATTGCTAACATCGAAATCGTCACCTGTTCACCGGTTGAAACCATCTGGTCTAACTCGCGTGGGTCAGGGGTGTCGGTAATGGCTTTCGCGAGAGCAAGTAGGCGATTGGTTTCGCCACTCATAGCCGATACAACCACAACAACCTTGTGGCCGTGATCATGCCAACGCTTCACACGACGAGCAACATTTAAAATGCGCTCGGGAGTACCCATAGAAGTACCGCCATATTTTTGAACGATTAATGCCATAGTTGTTCCATATAAGCCATGACCCTGAGAGGCTTATTCAGGGTCAGTTACACAAAAGTGAAGTTTTAGTGCTGTTCAAGCCATGCAGGTAATGCTGCAATCACTTGCTCAAACTTCTCGTTTAGTGGCGCGCCACCTTGTGCTAAGTCAGGTTTACCACCGCCTTTGCCGCCTAGTTCGGTTGCAAGATGCTTAATGATATCGCCTGCTTTTAGATTGGCAGTGAACTGTTTGGCAACAGAGGCAATTAGGCTCACTTTGTCGCCTTCAACTCCAGCCAGTACAATTACTGCATCCTCTAATTTTGATTTCACACTGTCATGTAAGTTGCGAAGTGATTTCGCATCCATATTCTGCACAGTGGTGATCAGTGTCGAACGACCTGCTACGGTCTGAACTTGGCTTAAAAGTTCAGCCGCCTGGAAGTTTGCTAACTTTTGGTTAAGCTGTTCAATTTGCTTTTGCAATGCTGATGTTTGTTCGACAGCAGCGTGAACACGTTCAACAGTTTGATCTTTTTGAGCTTTTAGTAAGCTATTAATTTGCTGAATATCAGTGTCTGCTTTTTGAATAACTTCAAGTGCCTTGGTGCCTGTAACCGCCTCAATACGACGTACACCTGCAGCCACACCGCCTTCAGATGTAATCTTAAACAAGCCGATATCGCCTGTACGCTGTACATGGATACCACCACAGAGTTCAATCGAGAAGTTGCGCTCGTCAATCACCGAACCCATTGAAAGTACGCGCACTTCATCGCCATACTTTTCACCAAAAAGCATCATCGCGCCTTTGGCTTTGGCAGACTCGATATCGAGTACTTCAACACCAACAGCAGTATTGGCAATAATTTCACGATTAACCAGTTGTTCAACTTGCTGTAATTGTTCAAAACTCACAGGTTGATCATTGGCAAAGTCAAAACGCAGGATATCGCTTGCAACCAAAGAGCCTTTTTGCTGTACATGCGTACCTAAAATTTGACGAAGGGCAGCGTGTAACAAGTGCGTAGCAGAGTGATTGCGGGCAGTTGCAGCACGCAAATCTGCTTTAACAATCGCATCAACTTGTTGAGTGGCTTTAAGGCTACCCATGGTAACAATACCTTGATGAACAAAAGCACCACCAGATTTTTTAGTGTCTTGTACTTCAAAGATACCGGTATCGTTTTTGAAAATACCTGTATCACCAATTTGGCCGCCACTTTCAGCATAAAATGGTGTCTGATTCAGCACGATTAAGGCTTCATCACCTTCTGCAATTTCGTCAACTTGTTCACCATCTTTATAGATGGCAATAATCTGGCCATGACCCGAAGTTGCATCATAACCATCAAATTGAGTTTCGCCATCAACTTTCACAATGCTGTTGTAGTCGACTGCAAACTTGCCCGCATCACGTGCGCGGCGACGCTGTGCTTCCATTTCGCGCTCGAAACCAATTTGATCGATTTCAAGATCACGTTCGCGTGCGATATCTGCGGTTAAATCTGTTGGGAAACCATAGGTGTCGTATAGTTTAAAAACGGTTTCGCCTGGAATCACTTTGCCAGAAAGCTGAGCAAGTTCACCTTCAAGTAATTTAAGACCTTGCTCAAGTGTTTTGGCAAACTGTTCTTCTTCTTTAAGGAGTGTGGCTTCGATGCGTGCTTGATCGGTTTTAAGCTGTGGATAAGCGTCGCCCATCACATCGATTAGTGGCTGTAGCATTTTGTGGAAGAACGAGCCTGTTGCACCCAATTTATTACCATGGCGAACTGCACGACGAATGATACGACGCAATACATAACCACGGCCTTCATTTGATGGATTTACACCATCTGCAATCAGGAAGCAGCAAGAGCGGGCGTGATCGGCAACCACACGTAATGACGGTTGGCCGTTATCTTCAACACCAATAATCTCGCAGGCAGATTTGATCAAATGCTGAAACAGGTCGATGTCGTAGTTGGAGTTGACATGTTGTAATACTGCACTGATTCGCTCAAGGCCCATGCCAGTATCAACCGCAGGTGCTGGGAGCGGATGTAAAACACCATCGGCGGTACGGTTAAACTGCATGAAGACGTTATTCCAGATTTCGATGAAACGATCGCCATCTTCTTCTGGAGAACCCGGTAAACCACCCCAAATATGATCGCCATGATCATAGAAAATTTCTGAGCAAGGACCGCAAGGGCCTGTATCACCCATGGCCCAGAAGTTGTCTGAGGCGTACTTTTCACCTTTGTTGTCGCCGATACGAATAATACGCTCAGCTGCAATACCGATGTCTTTATTCCAGATGTCGTAGGCTTCATCATCGGTGTGATAAACCGTCACATACAGTTTGTCTTTTGGTAGGCCTAACCATTGCTCGCTGGTCAGAAAATCCCATGCAAAATGCAGTGCATCACGCTTGAAATAATCACCAAAAGAAAAGTTGCCGAGCATTTCAAAAAAGGTGTGATGGCGTGCGGTATAACCTACGTTATCGAGGTCATTGTGCTTGCCGCCTGCACGGACACACTTTTGTGACGACGTAGCACGAACATAATCACGTTTTTCAAGGCCCAAAAAGCAGTCTTTAAACTGGTTCATTCCGGCATTGGTAAAAAGAAGTGTTGGATCATTGGCTGGGACAAGTGAGCTCGATTCAACGCGTGTGTGGCCTTGCGATTCAAAATAACGCAAAAACGCTTCACGGATTTCAGCTGATGTCATAAAACGAGTACTCACAACCAAGTCACTCCATAAATTCTTAATAGGCTATATGCACGCAATTTGTATTGATCATTGATTTTAAACAAGCACTAAATTGCGGCGTGGCATAAATGTTAAAAGCGCTAAATTATAACGGAAAATACCTATTCGACCAATGATTTTAAAGAGAAATGATGACAAAACTGTGCAATTTAACCCCTGAACTGTGCATCTTAAATTCTCTAACTCAAGATAAGAGTTATTTTTCAATCAATTGATACAAAATTGCCTCGCTTTGTATAGCAATCTATTTGTTTGAAAAATGTGCATCTAATTTTGATATTCGCTTTTAACTCTAAAATCAGACATCAACATGGCCGGTTAAAAAATAATAAAGCAGCGTTTAAGCACAGTGGAAGGCTATCTTCAATCGGGTCAATCCATTACCATAGATGCAGTTTAAGTTTTTGTGTGTCAAGGATTTACCATGCAACGTATTGCCATTAATGGTTTTGGTCGAATTGGTCGAAATGTTCTGCGTGCTTGGTTCGAAAATCCGAAGTCGTTTAACTTTGAAATTGTGGCATTAAATGATGTTGCCGATGTGAAAACACTCGCGCATCTATTTAAGTACGATACCACGCATGGACCTTTTCATGGTCAGGTTGCCATCGAAATTGAAAGTGAGCAGGTTTATTTATCGATTCAGGCGCATGGGCGAACACTCAAAGTACAGGTGTATCGTGAAGAAGCACCTGAAAATCTGCCTTGGAAAGCGCTTGATGTGGATGTTGTACTAGAATGTACCGGATTGTTTAGATCACATGCCGATGCTATTCGGCATTTGGGCGCTGGGGCAAAACGTGTGATTATCGGTGCAGCGCCATTCGATAAAGTCGATGCAGCGATTGTGTACGGTGTCAACCACGCCGATGTAAAACCAACAGATCGAATCATTTCCAGTGTGTCCTGTACCACGCAGGCGTTGGTTCCCTTGGTCAAGATTATCGATGATGCATTTGGCATCGAAACAGCACTGATGACTGAAATACATGCTGTCACTGCCGATCAGGCTGTTTTGGATCATGCACACCGAGACTTACGCCGGGCACGTGCATCGGGTCAAAATATTATTCCGACCACATCGAGTGCCTTAGGTGCATTAAAGCGTGTTTTGCCTAAAATGGAAGACCGTATAGAAGGGTATTCGATTCGTGTTCCAACCATCAATGTTGCCGCGATTGATCTGAGTTTTGTGGCACAATCTGCGGTTACGGTGCATCATTTAAATGAGGTGCTCAGTAATGCTGCGCGCCTCGACTATACCGAAATCATGGCCGTTACTGACGAGCCGCTCGTATCGAGTGATTTTAATCATTCACCTTATTCATTGATTGTGGATTTAACCCAGACACTCGTAGTAGGGCGTCAGGCCAAGGTTTTTGCGTGGTACGATAACGAGTGGGGCTATGCAAATCGATTACTCGATTTGTGCGAATCCTTCCATGGTTGAGGCTTAAGCACCTGAAACAGAATTAAATTTGTGGATATGTCATAAATCCTAAAATTCTCAGGTGCATGCGTGAAAGTATCGTGCTAGACTAGGAGAAATCGGGTGTGTTCCCGATTTTTTTATGCGGGTTATATGCCGCCTTAAACAGATTTTAGGTTTGAAACATGCCGATTTCAGAGACATGGTTGCTCCCTGACGGGGTTGCAGATGTATTACCCGAACAAGCGCAAGTAATCGAAACACTTCGCCGACAAGCTCTCGATTTCCTCGCATCCCGAGGTTATCAACTGGTATATACACCATTTATCGAATATATCGAATCTTTGTCTTTATTATCAGAGTCTAACAATGACCTTGATTTGGTCACTTTTAAGGTGATCGATCAGCTTTCTGGGCGGTTGCTGGGTGTTCGTGCAGACATGACCCCACAAGTGGCACGTATTGATGCCCATGTTCGCTCAATCGACGGTGTAGCGCGCTATTGCTATGCCGGCACGGTCTTACATACAAAACCACAGAATTTCAATTCCACGCGTGCACCATTACAACTCGGTGCAGAGCTCTATGGTCATGAAAGCCTAGAAGCAGACATCGAAATGGTCGATGTGATGCTTGGACTGATTCAGCACGCTATAAAGCTAGATGGTTTACATCTAGATCTTGGACATGTTGGACTGTTTCGTAGTCTGGTTAAACGTGCTGGCCTAAACAAGCAAACCGAACAGGATTTATCTGACTTGTATCAACGCAAGGCATTGCCGGAGCTTGAGCAAGTGACGAAAACACTGCCGTTTGGTTCGGATTTTTATGCACTCGGACGTTATGCAAGTGACTTAAATGCGCTTGAGCAGCATTTAAGCCAAGATGTGTTAAGTGACACCGCATTTAGCCGTGCACTGCATGATTTAAAAACCACACTGACACAAATTCAAACGCGCTGGCCAAATTTACATATTGGCATTGATGTGGTTGAACTACGCAGTTACCACTATCACACAGGCCTCATGTATGCTGTTTACGCACCGAATCGTGCGGCACCGCTTGCACAAGGCGGGCGCTATGATGGCATTGGTGAGCACTTTGGTCGCGCACGTCCTGCGACAGGTTTTAGTTGTGACTTATACGCACTGTGTGGCGGGCAGTTCAAAGAGATCGACATTGTGGTGGCACCTGCTGGACAAGAACCAGCGTTACAAGCTGCAATTGCACAGGCACGTCAAAATGGATTACGCGTGATTCAACTGCTTGGCAACGACGATTTAAGTTCAGTACCTTACGCAACGCATCAGATGGTGTTTGCGCAAGCACAATGGACAATTCACAAGATTTAAGTGTTTGTTTGCCAAGCATGCAAGGCAAATAAATGTTCAATTTTAACAGCATGATGTAATGAGGCTATTATGGGCAAAAATGTTGTGGTACTCGGTACCCAATGGGGCGACGAAGGTAAAGGTAAGATCGTCGACCTGCTCACAGATCAGGCGGCTGCAGTCGTACGTTATCAAGGCGGGCACAATGCAGGGCATACTCTTGTCGTAGGTGGAAAGAAAACTGTATTGCACCTCATTCCATCAGGCATTTTACGTGAAAACGTGTTGTGCTTAATTGGAAATGGCGTGGTACTTTCACCTGCTGCATTAATTAAAGAAATGGCAATTTTGGAAGAAGAAGGCGTACCTGTGAAGGAACGTTTACGTATTTCTCCAAACTGTCCACTTATTTTGCCAAACCACATTGCTCTTGACCAAGCGCGTGAGAAAAAGCGCGGCAATGCCAAAATCGGGACAACAGGTCGTGGTATTGGTCCAGCGTACGAAGATAAGGTCGCGCGCCGTGCAGTACGTGTTGCCGATTTGGTTCGCGGTGGTGCAGCACTTGAAGAAAAACTTCAAGAAATGCTTGAGCTACACAACTTCCAGCTCACTCAATTCTACGGTGTAGAAGAAGTGAAGTTTGAAGATGTACTTGCACTATGCAACGAATGGCGCGAAGTTTTGGCACCACTTGTCATTGATGTCACCAAAGTTCTACATGATTACCGCAAAGAAGGTAAAGCGATCATGTTTGAAGGTGCGCAAGGTTCATTGCTTGATATCGACCATGGTACATATCCGTTTGTTACCAGCTCAAACACTACAGCAGGTGGTGTGAGTTCTGGTTCGGGTATGGGGCCATTGCACCTTGACTATGTGCTTGGTATTACCAAAGCATATACCACGCGTGTGGGTTCTGGTCCGTTTCCAACGGAATTGGTTTACAATGCAGCGACCGATGAAGGTGATGCAGTTGGTAAGCACTTGGGTACTGTGGGTCACGAATTTGGTGCATCAACTGGTCGTCAGCGTCGTTGTGGCTGGTTCGATGCAGAAATTTTGCGTCGTTCGGTTGATGTAAACTCACTTTCTGGTATTTGCTTGACTAAACTCGACGTTTTAGACGGTTTGGAAGAAGTGAAGATCTGTGTGGGTTATGAAAATACAGATTCAGGCTGCGCAGGTTCTTCAGATGCGATTTCATTTGAGAGCTTGAAACCTATCTATGAAAGCATGCCGGGCTGGACGGAATCTACAGTAGGTCTAACCAGCGTAGATCAGTTACCTGCCAATGCAATTGCCTACGTAAAACGTATTGAGCAACTGATTGGTTGTCCAATCGACATTATCTCGACGGGTCCAGACCGTGCAGAGACGATTGTATTGCGTCATCCGTTTTCTGCATAAGAAAATGCCGTGACCTACGACTAAAGAAAAGCTCCTTAAGGGAGCTTTTCTTTTGGATATTGTTAAAATAAAAACAACCATTAAAGATGAACAGAAGCAGAATCCATCAATGAAAATTTTGCCCAATATTGC
This sequence comes from Acinetobacter sp. 243_ASPC, assembly GCF_001054715.1. NCBI lineage: Bacteria > Pseudomonadati > Pseudomonadota > Gammaproteobacteria > Moraxellales > Moraxellaceae > Acinetobacter > Acinetobacter sp. 243_ASPC. The sequence goes on from NZ_JVOR01000054.1 coordinate 20,353, forward strand.
ACAAACTATTTTTTATTCATTATTGTTTGCAATTGGCGGTGCACCCACCATCGGCATGTGGATTGCACGCATTCAAACCCAGAATCCCGATTTAATTTTGACTGCATTTATTGGTCTGACCGTAATTATCGCCTGTGTGCTGGTTCCTGTTGTGCTCATTCAAAATAGCTATTTGCTGGTCAAGCGCAACAATGTGCTACTCGATGATAAAATCAAACCATTATCGAAGTTTTACTTTGTGGTGGACTTATGTTGTTTGGCCTCTTGGGTGTACTTTGTAGTGGTTTAATCACACTGGTTACATAAATCCTATGATGTTTTCTCAATTCTTCGATATGTTTTAAATATAATGCACCCGAAAACAGAGACATACACTCGTTCATGTCGCGTTCTGGAGTAAAACGATGAATAATAAATTTTTAATGGGTTTTTGCGCGGCCACAGCCATCTCACTTTCTGGATGTGCGTCTTTAGGTGAATTTTCAGGCACAGATTCTGCGACCTTAAATGCCAGTGCAGCGCAAAGTTTCTCGCAAATGCGACAAGAAGCACAGCAAAAAGGCATACTCGATACCAGTTCATCGACCTATCGACGTATTAATACTGTAATGCAGCGTATGATTCCATATGCCAACCAGATGAATCAGACAGGTCAGCCGTTCCAATGGCAACTGGCGGTGATCAAGTCGGATACCATTAATGCATATGTAGCGCCAGGCGGCAAAGTTGTGTTTTATACCGGAATTGTCAATAAGCTTAATTTGTCTGACAACGAAATTGCTGCCGTAATGGGACATGAAATGACCCACGCCTTAGAAGAGCATGCAAAAAGTAAGCTTGGTGCTCAAAATCTTACTGGCTTAGCGCTGAATTTAGGCAAAGCCTATGCGGGTGACAGTATAGGTCAGTTTGGCTCTGCTGCACTCGATTTAGGCAGTCAGGTCGGTGTAGGTCTACCGTACTCTCGTAATTTGGAAACACGTGCCGATTACGGTGGTCTCATGCTCATGGCTAAATCAGGTTATAACCCGCAGGCTGCAATTACATTGTGGGAAAAAATGAATAAACTCGAAGGTGCAGGTGGTCCGTCATTCCTATCGACTCACCCTTCAAATTCACAGCGTATTGGTGAAATGCGCAAGAATTTACCTGCTGCAATGGCTGTTTATAACAACCGCCGTTAATAAAATGATGAAAAAAGGGATGCCATCGCATCCCTTTTTTTTGTCTATTCAGCTTAAGGCGCAGGGTTAGGTTGTTGAATATGGATCTTTTCAATTTCTTGTAACAGCGCTGGATCGAGTGTGAGATCAAACGCAGCAATATTTTCTTTTAACTGATCAAGACTGGTGGCACCAATGATGGTGCTGGTTACAAAGAATTGCTGTTTGATAAAGGCCAGTGCCAGTTGAGTTAGAGTTAGGCCATGTTGTTCTGCCAATTGTGCATAGCGCTCGGTGGCCCATTCGCTTTGAGGGTTACTATAGCGGGTAAAGCGCGGAAAAAGTGTGACGCGTGCATTGGCTGGGCGTGCGCCATGTCTGAACTTACCGGTTAAATAACCAAAAGCCAATGGCGAGTAGGCCAATAGCCCAATACCTTCATATTTGGCAATTTCCGACATGCCTACTTCATAGGTTCGGTTTAGCAGGTTATAAGGGTTTTGAATACTCACAAAACGATCTACACCCAGCTCTTTTGCCAGTGATAAAAACTTCATGGTGCCCCAAGGGGTTTCATTCGATAAACCAATATAACGAATTCGACCATTTTGGATTTCTTTTTGCAGCGCAATTAAGGTGTCATGCATTGCCTGTACATCGTACTCGGCCTCTGCTTGTGCGTTTGCATAACCTAATGTGCCAAAAAAGTTGGTATTACGTTCTGGCCAGTGCAACTGATACAAATCGATATAATCTGTGTGGAGGCGTTTTAAGGATAGGTCGAGTGCTTCGGAAATATGTTGACCAAAACGCGTTTCTCCTTCACGGATATGACTTCCCCCAAAGGCTGGCCCCGCAATTTTCGATGCCAAAAATACCTGATCGCGCTGACCATGCTGTGCAAACCATTGTCCTAAAATTTTTTCTGTGGCGCCGTAGGTTTCAGGCTTAGGAGGAACCGAATACATTTCTGCGGTATCCCAAAAATTGATCCCTTGTTCGAGCGCGTAATGGAGCTGTTCAAAGGCCTCTTGCTGGGAGTTTTGTTCGCCAAAGGTCATGGTGCCTAAACAAATTTCAGGTACTTTTATATCACTGTGACCGAGTCGATTAAATTGCATACTAAGTATTCCCTTAATGTGAGTCATGTCATGCATGAATTGATAAGATTTGAATTAACTTAAAGCATAATTAGAGCTATAAATGTCAGTTTTTCGTATTGTTGTGCATTTAGGGCTGTAAAAAAAAGCAAACCCTGAGGTTTGCTTTTTGGTATTTAGAAAAACTTATTCGTCATCAGTTTCGTCATCGTGATAATTTTGTGCTTCTAAAGAAGCGTCAAAAATTAGGATTGCTTTACCATCGGTTTCAATCATGCCTTGCTCTTCAAGCGTTTTTAAAACACGACCTACCATTTCACGAGAACAACCAACAATCCGGCCAATTTCCTGGCGTGTGATTCGAATCTGACGACCATTCGGTAAAATCATGGCTTCTGGCTGGCTCGCAAGATCGATGAGGCAACGTGCAATACGGCCCGAAACATCGATAAACGCAAGATCGGTCACCTTACGCGTGGTATTTTTCAGGCGACGCACCAACTGAGCAAAAACCGCATAACTTAAGTCTGGAAATTGCTTGCTGAGTTCATGAAAATTATCGTAAGAGATTTCAGCAATTTCACATACATCACGCGTTCTTACTTCTGCTGTACGTTGTGGGTTCGATTCGAACAGTCCCATCTCGCCAAAGAAGTCGCCTGGATTGAGATAAGCCACAACGATTTCACGCTCGTCATCTTCACGTAAAATAATGGAAACTGAACCTTTTAAAATCAAATATAAAGACTTAGATTCTGAACCTGCATCAACGATCGTGGTACGTTTTGGATAACGATTGATGTTTGCTCTTTTTAATAGTGCTTTGACTGATTCAGGTAACTGACCAGGTGATAGAGCATCTGTACTAAGTTGTGAGAAATTTGATGTCATTACTAAAGTTTCCAAAGAGGATAATAAGATCGCACAAGACTCAAATGAGTGTATTCATACACGGGAGATGAAATTCCTTCTCAACCCATTTTATGCTAGTGTACAGCTATACTGTAAATTTATAGCTTTTTTTAAGGAGTTGCAATGCAAACAAGTGTACATTGGTTAGAGAATGTCGCCTTCGAAGCAAAATCCGAAAGTGGCCATTCTGTGACCATGGACGGCTCTGCCGCTTATGGGGGTGAAAACCGTGGTCCACGTCCTATGGAATTGATTTTAATGGGACTTGGTGGGTGTGCTTCGTTTGATATTGTGACTATTTTAAAGAAAGCGCGTCAAGATGTGACAGATGTCGTGTGTGAGCTAAAAGCTGAGCGAGCAGACACCATTCCTGCTGTGTTCACCAAAATCCATTTACATTTTGTGGTCACCGGCAAAGCGGTCAAAGAAAAGCAAGTGGCCAAAGCCATCGAACTTTCTGCAGAGAAATATTGTTCTGCAAGTAAAATGCTGACCGATGGGGGAGTTGAAATTACCCATGACTTTGAGATCATTGAAGCGACATAAGCATACATCGTTCAAAGTATAAAAACAGTGATAAGAAATGCTGACCTTAAGTCAGCTTTTTTATGCTTTTTGATGTTGTAGCTCGACCACTCTAGATCGGATTTTTCTGAATGACTTTGTCGAGAATGATCTTTGAGTTGATGCTCATGATTCCCTTGATCTTATTGAGCTTATTGATGATAAATTGAGAAAAGTCTGTCAGATCCTTAGTGGCCACATGTAGTACATAATTGGCGTCGCCAGTAATAATGTAGGCATGAATGACTTCATCACATTGATCGATTTGCTTTAAAAATGCTTTATGCTCCTGCTCGGTCAATTGAGCCAGTTTGATTTCCACAATCGCTTCAATTTTAATGCCCAATTTCTGATAATTGAGTTTTGCCTGATACTTTTCAATAATTCCACTAGATTCTAAAATTTTTACCCGCCGATGACATGCCGATGCCGAAAGATGAACCAGATCAGCCAGTTCTTGATGGCTTAATCGTGCATTATCTCGTAATAATCCCAGTATTTTTAAATCGATTGTGTCTAAATTCATGTTCGAATCACGTCCTTATAAATTCGTTATTTCTCGGATAATATCCTAAAATTTGAAATTTATGCTGATAATTATCGAATAAAATGAAAAAAACGCCGTGCTAGAATCGAATAATAAACGAACAGCTACATACGGATGAACCACTCAATGATTACCTTGGAACAATGTTTATATTGGGATCAAGAAGATGAACTGAAACATCTTCGTAATGAATTTGCGCTGCCAGAAGGTGTGATTTATCTCGACGGTAATTCGCTAGGTGCACGGCCAAAAAAAGCCTTGAGCTATGCCGATCATGTTATTCGCCAGCAGTGGGGTGAAGATTTAATCAATAGCTGGAACAAGGCCGACTGGTGGGGCCTTCCAACACGACTTGGCAATAAACTGGGGCAGCTCATCGGCGCGAATCAAGATGAAACGGTGGTGTCGGACTCCACAACGCTGAATCTATTTAAGGTGTTATCTGCGGCAGTCAAAATACAGGCAGAGCAGCATCCTGAACGTAAATTAATTGTGGCAGAAAAAGAATCCTTCCCAACGGATATTTATATCATTGAAGGATTTATCGATCTGATCAACCAAGGATATCGCATTGAATTAATTGATGGTGTGACGGGTTTAGATCAAATACTCAGCACTGATGTGGCCGTAGTGGTGCTGTCTCATGTCAATTATCGAACTGGTTATTTGTATGATATGGCCGAGATCAATCAGAAAATACATACAAATAACGCATTGGTGATCTGGGATTTGTGTCATTCGGTGGGTGCGGTTCCAATGGCGTTAAATGAGACCAACAGTGATTTTGCGATTGGTTGCACCTATAAATATTTAAATGGAGGCCCGGGTTCGCCCGCTTTTTTATGGGTTAATCCAAAGCATTTGCAAAAATTCTGGCAACCACTGTCGGGTTGGTGGGGGCATCAAAAACCTTTTGATATGGCACAGCATTATGAGCCAGCCAACAATATCCGTCGTTATTTATGTGGTACACAGCCGATTATCTCCATGAGCCTGATTGAATGTGGACTGGATATTTTCTTAAAAACCAATCTAGAAAAAATTCGTGAGAAATCCTTAAAGCTCACCGATTTATTTATGCGCATCATGCAGCAAGAATGTGCTGCTTATGGATTTGAGCTGGTGACACCAACCGAGCATGCCGAACGTGGCAGCCATGTCAGTTATCGACATGCACATGGTTATGAAATTATTCAGGCGCTGATTGCGCGAGGGGTGATCGGCGATTACCGCGAACCTGAAGTACTGCGCTTTGGAGTTACGCCGTTGTATGTGGGCTTTGAAGATATCTGGCAAGCGGTGCAGCAGCTCAAACAGATCATGCAAAACAACGAATGGAAAAATGAACAATATTTGGTGCGGGCAGCAGTGACCTGATGGTCACCTCTATATGACGCGCAGGCCAGGAGGGCCTTATGGATAGTTTTGAAAAAATTCAATCTCGTGAAGCGGGACTACACAAGAAATTGACCGCAAAACAAATGGCCATGATTGCAATTGGAGGTGCGATTGGTACAGGGCTATTTATGGGCAGTAAGTTTGCCATTAGCTTTGCAGGCCCGGGAGTAATTTTAAGTTATGCAATTGGTGGATTAATTGCATTTGCCTTAATGGCTTGTCTTGCCGAAATGACGGTACAACACCCGACATCGGGTTCATTTGGTGCCTATGCCGAGCATTATATGGGGCCATTGGCCGGATTTCTGGTCCGATATAGTTATTGGGCGTGTATTGTGCTGGCGGTAGGAACTGAAATTACTGCGGTTGCGGACTATATGAAAATGTGGTTTCCGCATGTTGCTTCATGGATATGGATTGTCTTCTTTTCGGGCACCTTACTTGCGGTGAATGCGTATAGCGTGAAAGCATTTGGGTTGGTGGAGTATTGGTTTTCGACCATTAAGATTTTTGCGATTGTGGTGTTTATTCTTCTCGCAATTTCCATTTTAACTCAAAGCCACAACGCAGGACATCAACTGGCGACCAATCTGATTAGTCAAGGTGGATTTATGCCCAATGGTGTTAAGGGTGTCTGGATTGGTGTCATCATTTCTATTTTTAGCTATTTAAGTATCGAAATGATCGCGGTTGCGGCAGGAGAAGCCTCAGATCCTGAAAAAGCAGTAAAATATGCCTTTAAAAGTACGGCTATTCGTTTGGTTCTGTTTTATCTGTTATCGCTGTTTTTAATTGTAGCGTTGGTGCCATGGACAGCACTGATCGCAAAAGATGCTACCAGCCCTTTTGTGATGGTCATGAAAATTGTGGGCATTCCGTTTGCCGACAGTATTCTCAACTTTATTGTGATTGTTGCGGCGCTTTCGGCTATGAATAGTATGCTGTATATCTCCACTAGAATGCTGTTTAGCTTATCGCGTGCTGGAGATGCCCCAAAACTATTTGGAAAGATTAGTTCTCAAGGGGTGCCATTCAATGCCTTGATGCTCTCTGCAATGGGAATTGGGGTAGCCAGCGTCGTGTATACACTCAATCCTGCGTCTGCATTTCCGATCATGATTGCATTATCGATGTTTGGTGCACTCTTTACTTGGGGCAGTATTTTCGTTACGCATCTTTTTTTCAGGGCACGTTTGAGTAAAAGCAATACTGCATTGAAATATCGTATTCCGATGAGCCGTATGATTGCTTGGTTTGGTTTGCTTAGTATATGCAGTATTACGCTCACAACTTGGTTTACCCAAGAGTTTAAATCCACTTTACAGTTCGGATTACCCTTTATATTGGTACTGGTGTGTTTTTATTATTTCAAACCAAATCCTGCGCGGATGAACCTTCCGCATAAAGAAAATTCGATTGAAAAACTCTGAATGATGCCATGAACAGACCTTACGACAATGCCACAACAGTGCCGAGTGAAGCCGCCATTTTGGCGGATTTTCAAAACCGAAGTAAGCGGGTGTATCGGCACTATGTGCATATGGCCGATATTCGCTATGCCAATTCGCCTCGGGCGATAATGGATGTATTTCCTGTAAAACAGGCGCAAAAAACCGTTATTTTTGTTCATGGTGGCTACTGGCAGTGGTGTGAAAAGTCTGATTTTGCTTTTATTGTGCCAGCGCTACATGAGCAAAATATACAGTGTGTATTGTTGGAATATGCATTGGCACCACTTGTGCTGGTCGATTTGATGATTGAACAAGTTCATCAAGCGCTAGACTTTATACAACATCAAGACTGGATTACTGAACACGTTGTAGTGGTGGGACACTCTGCTGGCGCTCACCTGACAGCTATGAACCTGACGCATCCACTCGTACAAAAAGCTGTTCTACTCAGTGGTTTGTATGATCTGCGGCCTCTATGCGATACGCATCTGAATCAGGCGCTTCAGTTAAGTCTGGATGACGCCGAGCGCTTGAGTCCAGTAGTACATACGCTCTCGCATGATACTCCTTGCGAATTGTATTGTGGTGCAGATGAGCTTCAGGAGATTAAATGGCAAAGCGAGCAGTTTTATCATGCTCTAAAAGGGTTGAATCAAATCCGTGTCGAACTGCATCTGCTCAAGGATGTTAATCATTACAGCATCTTAGATGCCTATTTTAGGCATATCGCTACTTAGCTCTTTAATTTAAAACATAGATGTTAAAACATATGCCAAGCCACAGATCATCTGCCAATATCAAAAGCATAACATGATGATACAAGGCGCCTGAATCGGATGAAGTATGATTACCTTTAAGATTCGGGTATTTTTTAAAGTCTGATCATTGTATTTTGAAAGCGAAGTTAACAAAAACAGCATCGGTATTCACTTGAAATTTTTTAGAAAAGCACCCATATTAAAACCAACTTATATGAATTAAGTTTTGAATATAAGATAATGAAAAATATGAGAATTTATTTGAAATTTTAAAAAACGTTCCCATGTATTAGTCAAGTAGCAAATTGATGATGAGGAATAACAAGAATGCGTTTTGAGAAATTTACCAATCGCCTCCAGCAGGCACTTTCGGATGCGCAATCATTGGCAACCGGTCGAGATCATACCTCGATTGATTCACTGCACATTCTTTCGGTATTGATGGATGAGCCATCAAACCTGAGCCTGTTACAGCAGTCGGGTGCCAGATTACCTGAAATTAAACAAAAACTTGAACAGGCGCTCAAGGATGCGCCGACCATTAGTAATCCCACTGGTGATGTCAATCTGAATCCAGATGCGGTTAAGGTACTTAATTTGGCCGATCGACACGCACAAAAAGCGGGTGATGAATTTTTATCGACGGATTGGGTATTGCTTGCTTTAACTGAAACTGGCAGCACTAAAAGCTTATTGCAAAGTACGGGTGTGACCACAGAGGCACTTCGTAAAGTAATTGAATCTATTCGAGGTAATGACAAAGTCATGAGCAATAATCATGAAGATCAGCGTGACTCATTAAATAAATATACCATTGATCTGACCGAACGTGCTTTGGCGGGGAAACTTGATCCTGTGATTGGGCGAGACGATGAAATTCGTCGTACCATTCAGGTATTGTCGCGTCGTACCAAAAACAACCCCGTACTGATCGGTGAGCCGGGCGTAGGTAAAACTGCCATCGTTGAAGGTTTGGCGCAACGAATCGTTAATGGTGAAGTACCCGAGAGCTTGAAAAATAAGCGCGTATTGTCGCTCGATCTTGGATCATTGCTTGCAGGTGCCAAATACCGCGGTGAGTTTGAAGAGCGCTTAAAAGCGGTCTTGAATGATTTGGCCAAACAAGATGGCCAAGTGATTTTGTTTATTGATGAACTCCACACGCTGGTGGGCGCGGGTAAAACCGATGGTGCCATGGATGCAGGCAACATGCTCAAACCTGCCTTGGCACGCGGCGAGTTACGCTGTGTGGGTGCCACAACGCTAGATGAGTATCGTCAATACATTGAAAAAGATGCTGCGCTTGAGCGTCGTTTCCAAAAAGTACTGGTCGATGAACCGAGTGTGGAAGACACCATTGCCATTTTACGTGGGTTAAAAGAACGCTACGAAGTTCACCACGGGGTCAAAATTCTCGACTCGGCGATTATTGCAGCGGCAAAAATGTCACATCGCTATATCACCGACCGTCAACTGCCAGATAAAGCGATTGATCTGATTGATGAGGCTGCTTCACGAATCAAGATGGAGCTGGATTCAAAACCAGAAGCACTTGATCGTTTGGAGCGCCGTATCATTCAGTTGAAAATGCAACTTGAAGCCGTGAAAAAGGACGAAGATCAGGGCAGTAAAACTGAAGTTCGTTACCTAGAAGAGCAGATTGCCAGTGTCGAGAAAGAATATAACGACATGGAAGAGATCTGGCGTGCAGAAAAAGCCCTAGTAGAAGGGACAAAAGATGCACAGGTGAAACTCGATCAGGCGCGGATTGCATTTGAAAAAGCACAACGTGAAGGTGATTTGGCAGAAGCTGCGCGTTTACAGTATGGTGTCATTCCTGAACTGCAAAAGCAGCTCGAGCAAGATGAAGTGGTTGAAGAAAGTGAAGAGCCGAAACTACTGCGTAATAAAGTTACCGACAACGAAATTGCAGAAGTGGTGAGCGCCGCCACAGGCATTCCAGTGTCAAAAATGTTACAAGGTGAACGCGAGAAATTGCTGCAAATGGAAACATTTTTGCACAATCGCGTGGTGGGGCAAGATGAAGCTGTCATTGCAGTGTCGAATGCTGTACGTCGTTCACGTGCTGGCTTGTCAGATCCTAACCGTCCGAGTGGCTCGTTCTTGTTCCTTGGGCCAACGGGTGTAGGTAAAACCGAGCTCACCAAAGCATTGGCAAACTTTTTGTTTGATAGTGACGACGCCATGATCCGTATCGACATGAGCGAATTCATGGAAAAACACTCGGTGAGCCGTTTGGTTGGTGCACCTCCGGGCTATGTCGGCTATGAAGAAGGCGGCGTATTAACCGAAGCTGTCCGCCGTAAACCATATAGTGTGGTGCTGTTGGACGAGGTCGAAAAAGCACATCCAGATGTGTTTAATATCTTGCTGCAAGTGCTCGATGACGGTCGTTTGACCGACTCTCAAGGGCGTGTGGTCGATTTTAAAAACACGGTGATCGTGATGACATCAAACCTCGGTTCACAAGATGTACGTGAGCTCGGCGATGGTGCAACCGATGAAGAGGTTCGTGCAGTGGTGATGTCGGCGGTGAGTCAGCACTTCCGTCCAGAGTTTATTAACCGGATTGACGAGCTGGTGGTGTTTCATGCGCTACAAAAATCGCAAATTCGCGGTATTGCAGATATCCAGCTTGATCGTTTACGTGCCCGTTTGGCTGAGCGTGATATTGGACTGACTGTCGATGACGATGCCTTTGATATCCTGATCGATGCAGGCTTTGATCCAGTCTATGGAGCGCGTCCGCTTAAACGTGCTATTCAGCAACAGGTTGAAAACTCACTGGCTCAGAAAATACTGGCCGGCGAATTCCAGGCGGGAGATAACATTGTGATTAAAGGCGATCAGGGTGATCTACATTTTGATAAGCTCAAACTTAGCTAATCACTTTTAAAGCTTAAAAAAAGAGAACATGTTCGCATGTTCTCTTTTTTATTATTCATCTTTTCTTGTTTACTTCATGAGCAAAAGTCATATAAAAAAGATCGCCTTAAGGCTCTTCAGTTAAAAACAAGTTGTAGTATGATGTCACATTATTTCGGCTGGTTATCTTTTACGTAACAGTCTCATTCAGCCAGAGAGAATGCAGTATTCTTCTCAAGCTCAACTTGTTGGAAACACCTAAATGCCTGATTATCGTTCTAAAACATCGACACATGGAAGAAATATGGCTGGTGCACGTGGATTATGGCGTGCAACAGGAATGAAGGATGAGGATTTTGGAAAACCGATTATTGCTGTCGTCAACTCATTCACTCAGTTTGTACCCGGTCATGTTCATTTAAAAGATTTGGGTCAGATGGTGGCAGAGCAGATTCAGGCGGCTGGTGGTGTAGCAAAAGAGTTTAATACCATTGCCGTAGATGATGGTATTGCCATGGGACATGACGGCATGCTGTATTCGTTGCCATCACGTGATCTGATCGCAGACTCAGTTGAGTATATGGTCAATGCACACTGCGCTGATGCAATGGTCTGTATTTCGAACTGTGACAAAATCACACCGGGAATGCTCATGGCAGCAATGCGCCTGAACATTCCAGTCGTCTTTGTGTCTGGTGGACCGATGGAAGCGGGTAAAGTGAAATTCCGCGGCAATGAAAAAGCCATTGATCTGGTTGATGCCATGGTAGTCGCAGCCGATGAAAGCTATACAGATGAAGAAGTCGAAGCGTTTGAACGTTCTGCTTGCCCAACATGTGGTTCGTGCTCGGGAATGTTCACAGCAAATTCAATGAACTGCTTAACAGAAGCACTTGGTTTGTCTTTGCCTGGTAACGGGTCGATTGTGGCAACGCATGCCAACCGTAAAAAGTTATTCTTAAAAGCTGGCGAGCTTATTGTGAGCCTGGCAAAACGCTATTACGAACAAAATGATAGTCGTATTTTACCGCGTTCAATTGCAACTAAAGCGGCTTATGAAAATGCCATGACGCTCGATATCGCAATGGGTGGTTCGACCAATACAGTTTTGCATTTGTTGGCGGCAGCAAGTGAAGCAGAAGTGGATTTTACCATGAACGATATCGATCGTTTGTCACGTAAAGTGCCAGTACTCTGTAAGGTTGCACCAGCAAAACAAGATGTACATATGGAAGATGTTCACCGTGCGGGTGGGATTATGTCGATTTTGGGCGAGCTTGATCGTGCCAAATTACTCGATACCACTGTCAGTACCGTACACGAAGAAACTTTACAGGATGCGTTGAATAAGTGGGACATCATCCGTACTGAAGATGCTGAAGTATATGAATTTTTCCGTTCTTCACCGGGCGGTGTTCCTACTCAAGTGGCCTTCTCACAAAACCGTTACTATTCTACACTCGATGGTGACCGTGAAAACGGTGTGATCCGTAATGCTGAACACGCTTTTTCTAAAGATGGCGGTTTGGCAGTATTGTATGGCAACATTGCATTAGATGGTTGTATTGTAAAAACTGCAGGTGTCGACGAATCGATCTTAAAATTTAACGGTACGGCACGTGTGTTTGAAAGTCAGGATGCGGCTGTCGAAGCGATCTTGGGTAATGAAATCAAAGCAGGCGATGTGGTAGTCATTCGTTACGAAGGTCCACGCGGTGGTCCGGGTATGCAGGAAATGCTGTATCCAACCAGTTACCTTAAATCGAAAGGATTAGGTAAAGACTGTGCACTGATTACAGATGGTCGTTTCTCTGGTGGTTCGTCAGGCTTGTCGATTGGGCACATTTCACCAGAAGCGGCAGAAGGCGGTGCGATTGGTTTGGTAGAAGATGGCGATTTGATCGAAATCGATATTCCAAACCGTAGCATGCATCTTAAAGTAGACGACGAAACGCTTGCGGCACGTCGTAAAGTGCAAGATGAAAAAGGCTGGAAGCCAGTGGAAGAGCGTAAGCGTAAAGTATCGAAAGCATTAAAAGTTTATGCAATGCATACCACCAGTGCTGCCAAAGGTGCGGTACGTATCTTGTAATTTTTCTTCATCGTAGCAATTTTTAAACGTGCGATGACATAAGAAATTTAAAACCCAAAGTATCGTGTGCTTTGGGTTTTTTTAATGCCGATGATCAGCTTAAAGGCGTTGAATCTTGCGGATTAGACCAAAAGTTGTTAGCTTAAACAAAGAATAAAAATTATACCGAGACATCATAACAAGGAATGCAATCAAATGAACATGTTAATGAAACAGCTCGTGCTTTGCTCACTAGGCATGCTCTCGGGTATGGTTTATGCAGCAGCACCGCTTAACGATGCAGTACTTGCAGAACAGGCTAGTCAATCTTCTTCAGTCACACCAGAGCTGGTCGATGCCGTGAAGCAAGATGTGCAACAGCCCGTAACAGTTCAACAGCAACAAAATCGAAAACGCGCAGAAGAATATAGTCGTGAGCGAAAAAAACAAAATATTCAATCTGTAGCATTGTCGCCACATGAAGAACAAAAGAAAACGGTCGATGCGACACAGTCCGGAAAGCTGGTCTATAACCCGATTCCTGTCGTAAGAAATACATCTGCCGATTCATCCCTCAATCCACTTTTATTTCGTGGCGCAGATGTGGCAGGTGCAAGAGGAGATGTGAGCGTCACGGTGCGTTAAGTCACCTGACGCTCACGCAGTTTAGATTAACCCATGTGCGGATGTTGAATTTTCCATGCACGATGAATTTTTTGATTGCGTTTGAAATCTAGACCGATGGTATCGTTGGTGATTTCCTGTGCATAAAAGACAGCTTCGATCTCTTCATCCAATTCAAAGCCACGATAGTTATTTGAAAAGTACAACGTACCTTCTGGGCTTAAACGGTTCATGGCACGTTTTAATAATGACACATGGTCACGTTGCACATCGAACGTCCCATAAAACTTCTTAGAGTTTGAGAAGGTCGGCGGGTCGATAAAAATCAGGTCATATTGCTCATGACCCTCTTTGAGCCATTCAAAACAGTCACTGGCAAAGAACATATGCTGTTCGTCTGCATGGTCAACAGTGAGTCCGTTGAGTACAAAGTTTTCTTTTGACCAGTTGATGTAGGTATTCGATAGATCGACACTGGTAGTACTGGCTGCGCCACCCAAGGCAGCATGCAAGCTGGCTGTCGAGGTATAGCTAAACAAGTTGAGGAAGTGCTTACCACGGGCTTCATTCGCAATGCGTAAACGCATCTGACGATGGTCGAGGAAAAGTCCGGTGTCGAGGTAATCTGTCAAGTTCACCAAAATTTTGGCTTTGCCTTCTTGTACGACAAAACGTTTAGACGCGGTACTTTGTTTGGTGTACTGGTTTTTTCCTTCCTGACGTGCGCGTGTTTTGATAAATACGGCATCACGAGGTAAACCAGTAACTGCACGAATCGCAGCCAAAGCTAAATTAAAGCGTTTCTTGGCTTTTTCTGGGTCGATGGTTTTGGGTGGTGCATATTCCTGAACATGCAGGCGATCACCATACAAATCGACTGCGACGTTAAAGTCTGGAAGATCGGCATCATATAAACGCAAGCAATACACTTGTTCCTTCACTGCCCATTTTTTCAAAGCCGCCATGTTTTTTTGCAAGCGATTCGCAAAATCTTGTGCACCCTCAACTTCAACAGGGTCTGCATGCCAATTGGTTAAAAACGGTTGGCTATTGCTTAATGGCTTGATCTGACCAAAACGAATGTAAATTGGCAATTTACCATTCATCAGACGTAGTGTTTCAGGCTCACTAAGCGCCAGTACATCGGCTTGCTCAACTTGAGCAGCAATCACTGCGGTGTGCTGGTTTGGAAAATATTGTTGTAGCAGGGCAGACAAACCGAGATATAAAGCACGATTCGATGCTTTATCACCTAGACGCTCGCCATATGGCGGGTTTGTCACAATAAACGCAGTTTTGTTTTCAGCATCGAATGCAGGCCAGTCGGCTAAGGTACGTTCTTCAATCTGAATCTGATCTAGAAGCTGTTCAAATCCGGCAGCGACAATATTTTGACGAGTGGCTTTTACGGCCTCCCAGTCGGCATCGTAGGCAAAGAATTTCGGTAATGGTTGCGCCAAACCTGCTTCATGTCGCTCAGTGGCTTCGGCTTTAAGCGATAACCATAAATCGCGGTCATGGCCATGCCAGCCATTAAATCCAAAGCGGCGCACCAAGCCTGGGGCACGGTCGGTTAAAATCATCAGTGATTCGATGATAAACGTACCCGAACCACACATTGGGTCTAAAATCAGATCAGGATTCAGCGTTTTTAACTGCGCTTTTTGCAAAATTGCAGCAGCGAGGTTTTCTTTGATTGGCGCGTCGGTCATATAACGACGATAGCCGCGTTTATGCAGGGAGTCGCCTGAAAGATCGAGGCAGTAGGTATGTTCGGTTTTACCTGCCAAAACAAACAAGGTAATTTCTGGTTGTTTGGTATCGATGCTCGGACGTCGCCCAACTGCTTCCATAAAGGAATCAACCACGCCGTCTTTTACACGTAAAGTGGCAAACTGTGAATTTACTTTAATTTCGCGTTCGACATGCAAACGGATTGCAAAGGTGCTTTGCGGTGCAAAGATAAGTGACCAGTCAAAACTTATCGCACCTTCATATAGCTCCTCTGCAACATCACGTGCATCGTGAGTATGTTCAAGTTCAAAGGTATGAATGGGTTTAAGAACGCGTGAGGCCAAACGCGACCACATACAGATACGATAGGCTTGCTCTAAAGTGCCTTGGAGAATTAAACGGCCTGCAAAACGCTCAGTTTTCTCAATACCTAAACCTTGTAATTCTTGTTGAAGTAAGGTTTCCAGTCCATCCGCACAGGTTACCCAATATGTAGAAAGACGTTGTGATGAGTTCATTCAATTTCCCAAAAGCAGCAAAAGCAATCGGTTATTTTAGCGTATTTTGTGCCTTAAAACTTGGTCTTTAAATTCGAAATCCTCTTTTTTATTCAAATGTTGATCATCTTGATTTTACATTTTTAAAATACATAATTCTAAAAAATAGAAAACAAATTTTATTATGATTTATTAGGTACTTATTTTTATTGTATTTCTTTTCATAATTGATCTAGAAAACAACAATTGCCAAAAACAGCATCTGCCTGTGGTGAAAAAATATCTGTATAATGCCTTAACTTAACGTATAAGGAATCTCTCATGCATCTGGCAGCTTTGCATTCTCCGAGTCAGATTCAGCTCAACCAGCAGGGCAATTTGAAGCACTTCCTGACCATCGAAGGTCTGTCTAAAGAAACTCTTACAAAAATCCTCGACACCGCGCAATCCTTTTTCAATGATCAAAATCAACTGATTACCACACCTTTACTTGAAGGGCGCACGGTAATGAACCTGTTTTTTGAAAACTCAACTCGGACACGCACCACATTTGAAGCCGCAGCAAAGCGTTTGTCTGCCAATGTACTGAATATCGATATTGCACGTTCAAGCACCTCAAAAGGTGAGACGCTACGCGATACGCTTTGGAACCTTGAAGCCATGGCAGCGGATATTTTTGTGGTACGTCACTCGTCTTCGGGTGCTGCACATTTTATTGCCAAAGATGTATGTCCGAATATTGCGATTATCAATGCAGGTGATGGGCGTCATGCACATCCAACGCAGGCAATGCTCGATATGCTGACCATTCGCCGTGAAACCAAAAAACCGTTTGAAGATTTAAAAGTCGCAATTATTGGCGATATTAAACACTCGCGTGTTGCACGATCAGATATTGCGGCTTTACAAACTCTGGGATGTCGTGACATTCGCGTGATTGCGCCAAATACACTACTGCCTGTTGGATTCGATGAATATGGCGATCATGTGCGTTTATTCAATAAAATGGATGATGGCGTAAAAGATTGTGATGTGATTATTGCATTACGTATTCAAAATGAGCGAATCGATTCGCCAGCGCTGTCATCTCAGGCAGAATTTTATCGTATGTATGGTCTGAATCAAGAGCGCTTGGCTCTTGCTCAACCAGATTGTATCGTGATGCATCCAGGGCCAATGAACCGCGGTGTAGAAATTGATTCTGCGATTGCAGATGGACCACAATCCGTGATTCTGAATCAGGTGACTAACGGAATTGCTGTGCGTATGGCCGTACTGGCGTTGGCCATGCAAGGTCAGGCACAAGCACAAGGTTTAATTGAAGCAATCGCAAACTAAGGGTCTATTCATGAGTAATGTAAAACTTGAAAATGTTCGTTTGTTAGATCCTGTCGCGCAAATTGATGTTATAACAACGGTATATCTTCAAAACGGACAGCGTGTCGATTCGCTTGATCAGATCGATGAGCAGATTGATGCTCAGGGCAAATGGTTAATGCCGACCATGGTGGATTTATGTGCGCGCGTTCGAGAGCCAGGTCAGCAGCAACACGGCACGCTAAAATCCGAAGGTAAAGCGGCACGTGAAAACGGTATTCTCCATGTGATCACGCCGCCAGACTCTCAGCCGATCGTACAAGATAACGGTGCGTTAATTCATGGTCTAATTGAAAAAGCATGGACTGATGGCAAGTTTCATTTGCATATTATTGGCGCACAAACCCAAGGGTTATTGGGACGTCAGCCAGCCAATATGGCAGCACTTAAAAAAGGTGGATGTACAGCAGTTTCAAATGCCAATGCTGCATTTGAAAACGATGACGTGGTGATTCGGACCTTAGAATATGCAGCCGGTTTAGGTTTGACGGTGGTGTTCTATCCTGAAGAACCACAGATTGCCAAAGATGGTTGTGTGCATGAAGGATTTATTGCATCTCGCCAAGGCCTGCCGATGATTCCTGTCATTGCAGAAACCATTGCAATTGCCAAATACTTAATCATGATTGAAGCGACCGGAGTGCGTGCGCATTTTGGATTATTATCTTCAGCACAGTCGATTGAGCTGATCCGTGCGGCTAAAGCAAAAGGTCTGCCTGTCACGGCAGATGTGGCGATGCATCAATTACATTTAACCGAAGCGTTAATTGATGGGTTTAATACTTTAGCGCACGTAAGACCGCCACTTCGCTCGGAAGCAGATAAAGTAGCCTTACGTGACGCACTTAAATCAGGCGTGATTGACGCGATTTGTACACATCACGAGCCACTGAGTAGCTCAGCAAAAATGATGCCATTCGCTGAAACCTTACCCGGTATTAGTGCATTTGATACCTATATCGCTTTGGGTGTGCAACTCATTCAAGAGGGGCTGTTTGAACCTCTGGAATGGGTAGAGAAAGTGACTGTAGCACCGGCACGCGTAGCCAATATGCAAGAGCGCTGGTTAAATGAAAAAGGCTGGGTATTGGTTGATCCAGCGCTTGAGTGGAAAGTTGATAAAACCACCATTTTATCGCAGGGTAAAAATACGCCGTTGCTCAATCAAAATCTAACTGGAAAAGTAGTTCAGACCTTTCTACCTTAGATATAGGTTTGATTCATATACAAGATCATAAAAAAGGGCGATTGATTCGTCCTTTTTTTATTGGCATGCTTAGCGCTATTTTGGCGAAATAGATGATTGAAAGATGCGTATTAGTTTTATTGGTTCGGGCAAAGTCGCCACCCATTTAGCTAGCGCGTGTGCATCGCAGCACCAGATCGTGCAAATTATGAGTCGTGATGTTGAACACGCAAAAACTTTAGCGTGCCGTGTTGGTGCAGAACCGATTCATCAATTTGAGCAGCTTGATGCATCTATCGATTTACTCATTATTTCGGTTAGCGATCACGCCATTTCAAGCGTAATTCAGGCTGTGCATCCATATTTGCCCAATACCTTCATTGTGCATACCTCTGGCAGTACTTCAATACAACAGCTCACACAGCAGCATGCCAATGCGGGGGTATTTTATCCGTTGCAAACCTTTAGCTTTGAGCGCGAGGTAGACTGGTCTGAGACACCATTCTTTATTGAAGCTTCAACTGATGAGGGATTAAAACATCTTGAAGCAATCGCAAATAGCCTAAGTAATAAAGTCTATCACTATAATTCTGAGCAACGTTTAAGTCTGCATCTAGCCGCTGTTTTTGCCTGTAACTTTACGAACTATTGTTATGATGCGGCGAAGCAAATTGTCGATCAACAACACGTCGATTTTTCATTGCTTTATCCATTGATACTTGAAACTGCGCGTAAAGCCACGTTGCACGATCCAGCATTGGTACAAACTGGACCTGCGGTGCGAAATGACCAAAATATTCTAAATATGCATCAAGATTTACTGAGTCAAGCCAAACGTCCAGATTTGGCAGAAACTTATCAATTGCTGAGTCAAGCGATTATAAATCGTCGCATTGATAAGATTTAACAGTTTTCGGTACGATGTTTGAAAAAGTTTGACATAAAAAAGGCATCTCATTTTTCAAATCAGATGCCTTTTCATGATTGATGCTGATTTAGCTCAAAATAGACTTAACCAATTTTCTTAAAAATAAAGTCATTAATCTTGTGACCAGCTTCTAAACCGCGACGTTCAAACTTGGTTTGTGGGCGCCATTCTGGGCGTGGATAACTATTACCCTTACCTGCAAGGTTTTCTAAAGCAGGGCGGTTGTCAAGAACATCCAGCATCCACTCAGCGTAGGGTTCCCAGTCTGTTGCAGCATGGAAAGTACCGCCAAGCTCCAGTTTTTGTTCGACCAGTTCCATACGCTCATGAGCAACAAAACGACGCTTAAAGTGGCGTTTTTTCTGCCACGGATCTGGGAAGTAAAGCTGGATACAGTTAATGCTGTTATCCGGCATTTCACGCAAAACCTGAATGGCATCTGCATCAAGTACGCGTAAATTTTTAAGTTCGGCCATTCCTGCTTCATAAACGCACTGGGCGATCCCCGGTACATGTACTTCAATACCAACAAAGTTACGCTCAGGATTTGCTTTTGCCATTAAGACTAAAGAACGACCCATTCCAAAACCAATTTCGACTGTCAATGGGCGTTCAGGATGTTCAAAATGCTGGCGTAAATCACCTACCGGATATTCCAAAATCAGTGCTTGATATTGCTCTAAAGCTGTACGCTGTGAAGTATTCAATGGCGCAGCGCGGCGCATAAACGTCACAATTTCTCGGTGTTCAGGCAAATTATCCAGTTCAGTAATCTGCGTTTCTAACTGATCGGTCGACATGATTTTGATGATACTAAAAATTCAGATGCCGTATTTTAAATGCTTAGGGGGGTAAGTCAAACGCTAATCACAGCTTCAACAAGACTAAGCAAGCATTAATAGGAAATGACTCGTCTCATTGGATGCCTTCATGTATTTGTCACGTGTATCTTGTAGATTATTTTATAGACAAACTATTGGCGGTTGATCATCAAGGCATCATCAATCATTTAAAGTTGCTGGATAAGCTGCTCATGCCGATCTCTATGTCTTACATTCTGTTGCCCGGCCAGAAGTATTGTGTTCACTCATATTTTGAGCAGATCACACACAATATCGCTTGCGCGACGAATTTTTTTTGATTAATAGTAGAGTATAAAGATTTTTCTTAGATCGACTTTTGTAAGGAAGTTTATATAGCCCTTGCATGTGACTTCGAAGCGTTTTAGAACATAAAATAGTTAGATAACAAGGATCCCATATGAAGTTGTATTATTCACCAGGCGCATGTTCACTCGCAGCACATATTATTTTAAATGAAATTAATGTCGACTTTGATTTAGAAAAAGTTAACCTTAAAACGCATCAAACAGAAAAAGGTGCAAATTATTACGACATCAATCCAAAAGGATATGTACCAGCACTGGAAATTAATCCTGGATTGATCTTGACTGAAAATGTTGCAATTTTACCCTTTTTAGCCCAGCACGATCCGAAGCAAGATTTAATTCCACCATCGGGAATGGGGCGTGCCAAAGTACTTGAATGGCTTGGTTATCTGAATTCTGAATTGCACGATGCCTATGCGGTATTTTTTGGTGGGCCACTTGAAGGTGAAGCAAAAAGCAAAGCTTATAAAGAAGTCGATCGTCTGCTCACGCACATTGATAAAACCATCAGTGAATCTGAAAATGATTACTTGGTCGATGATAACTTTGGCCCGGCAGATGCCTATTTATTCGTCATTACCAACTGGTCAAAAAGTATTGGACATGATTTGAGTCCTTATCAACATATCAATGCGATCCGTGATAAGGTTGCAGAACGACAGTCTGTACAAATTGCGATGCGCGATGAAGGCTTGATTGCTTAACTATACGCAGAAAAAATACCTCAAGTAATTGAGGTGTTTTTTTATTCAAATTCTGGTGGTTCTTTAAAATTAATAGATTCCAATTTTAAATCATATTGTTTTTTTAGATTTTTCCATTCGAATTTTGCGGGCTGAATACTCTCCTCAAACTCATTTTTATCTGTGGTTTTTTTCATTTTTCCAGTAGAAAAATTAATGCTCAATGAACTTTCCTCACCAGAAGCCCGATGAAAACTCATTTGATCAAAACCAATTAATTTGAAACCTTGATTCTGGTAGCGGAAGCTAAATGTATTGTTGGTCACATACCACGAGCCGCAACTGAGCCAATAATGTAAATTGATTTTTAAAATACCTTTTGCAATCGTTACAGCACCATCATCGAGTGGATCTGCAAGACAAGGCGAGTCTGCATCATTTTCACTAGGAAGTTTTTTATTTTTACTGATTAACTGATAACCCTGAGCTGTTTTGAATAACACCAACAAAGCTCTTGGATTGGTGTTGAGATTAGAGCTTCCAAATCCATCATTATGAATTATATTTTTGCGATTATTTTCCTCAATTACCAATACGATATCTTCCATGCCATCATGATTTAAATCACCACGAGCTATTTCGATGATCTTCCAGTCTTTAGGTACAAACTGTTGATAGTTTTTCTGATCGGAACTCGCAAAAGTAACTGTTGTAAAACTTACACTTAAAAGACCCATTATTATTTTTCGCATTTGTGCTTGCTCTCATTCTTCTTACGAAAAAGGATTCCGAAGAATCCTTTGAAAATTTTCAATATAATTAATAGTACGTACTATTTAAAGAAATAACCAGTTTCTGGGGAACTGGCATTAGCCATACGTTTACGTGGCATACGGCCTGCCAAATAAGCTTCACGGCCTGCTTCAATTGCTTTTTTCATGGCAGATGCCATGAGAATAGGTTGCTGTGCAGCGGCAATTGCCGTATTCATCAAAACACCATCACAGCCGAGTTCCATGGCAATGGCAGCATCACTTGCTGTACCAACACCCGCATCGACCAGCACAGGAACTTTGGCATTTTCTTTGATAATCGAAATAGTATGTGGATTTAAAATCCCCAGTCCTGATCCGATTAGGCTGCCCAAAGGCATAATGGCAACACAGCCCATGCTTTCAAGTTCTTGCGCGACGATTGGATCATCAGAGGTATATACCATGATCTCAAAGCCATCATCAATCAGCGTACGTGCAGCTTTGATGGTTTGTGTGACATTCGGATAAAGTGTTTGCTGATCGCCAAGGACCTCAAGCTTCACCAAATTGTGGCCATCGAGCAGTTCGCGTGCCAACATGCAGGTGCGAATTGCACTATCTGCATCAAAGCATCCGGCTGTATTGGGTAAAATCGTGTACTTTTCGGGTGGAATGACCGAGAGCAGGTTAGGTTGGTCTGCGTGTTGTCCAATATTAACGCGACGAATTGCAACGGTGACAATTTCGGCACCACTGGCCTGGATGGCCAAATCGGTTTCATGTAGGTCTTTGTATTTACCTGTACCGACTAAAAGACGAGATTGAAACTGGCGTGAACCAATAATCAAAGGGGTGTCTTGCATGAAAAGCTCCGTTTTTAACCGCCACCAACAGCGTGAATAATTTCAATTCGATCTTGATCTGATAACTGGTATTGCGCCAATTTGCTTTTAGGAACGATTTGTTCGTTCAGTTCTACCGCAAACCGTTTACCTTCAAGCGCAAGCTCTTGTATGAGCTCATATAGGTTTTGGCACGCGGTATCTTTTGGCGCGCCGTTGAGATAAATCTGCATTAATATTCCTGATTACTTTGCATATTTCGTCGCATTCCAAGCCAGTACAAACCAGCCTGCAATCATGAGTGCGCCACCAATTGGCGTAATCGCGCCCAAAATACGGGGCATGCCAAGCGCCATGATATACAAGGAGCCACAGAAAAATAGAATTCCGGTCTGAATCAAAAGAAACGGAAGCTTAATAGGGAGCTGTGAATAGGTTTTGGAAAGTACGCCCAGTAGCAAAAGCCCCAGCGCATGATAAAAGAAATAGTCGGTTGCGGTCTGCCACCAACCAAGCTGATCTACAGATGCATGTGCTTTTAAACCGTGCGCACCAAAGGCGCCTAATATCACGGCTAGAGCCAGATTAACCGCTGAAACTGCGATCCACATAAGCGCACTATTCTTAAGAAAAAGACGCTAGAACCTTAGCATAAAAAGGGAAAGCTCAAAATAGTCAAACAAAACAAAAGGGCACTTGGCCCTTAAGTTTTTCATCATCGGTCAAACTAGGTTGCAGACATTGCCACCTTGATTTTTTCCATGGCATTTTTTTCTAGCTGACGAATACGCTCTGCAGATACGTTGTACTCGGCCGCAAGTTCATGCAAGGTCGATTTATCGTCGTCTAACCAGCGTCGTTGTAAGATATTCCTCGAACGATCATCGAGCTGGTTCATTGCTTCGTGTAACGCGCTTGAACTTTGCTCTTCGTAGTCTTCGTCTTCAACCAGTCGTGCAGGGTCGTAACGACTATCTTCTAAATACAGTGCAGGTGCAACGTGGGTGGATGAATCATCGTCATCGTCGCCTTGCGCTTCAAAAGCCGCATCGTAGGCAGTTAAACGACCTTCCATTTCCAATACTTGCTCTGGTGTCACATTCAAATCATTGGCGATTGATTGTGCTTCTTCGAGAGTCAGTTTTTTGCTGGATTTTTTTAAGCTACGCAGATTGAAAAACAGTTTTCGCTGAGCTTTCGTGGTGGCGATCTTAACGATACGCCAGTTGCGAATCACGTATTCATGAATTTCTGCTTTAATCCAATGCACAGCAAAGGAAACAAGACGCACGCCCATATTCGGATCAAAGCGTTTTACCGCTTTCATCAAACCTAGATTTCCTTCCTGGATAAGGTCGCCTTGAGGTAGACCATAGCCTGCATAACTACGCGCGATGTGCACCACGAAACGAAGATGAGACATCACCAGCAATTTAGCTGCATCAAGATCTTGATCGTAGTAGTAACGTTCAGCCAGCTCTTTTTCCTGCTCGGCAGTCAGAATTGGGATTTGGTTTACGGTGCTGATATAGGCACCTAAATTTACACCGGGCGCAGATAATGACAGGGGCATCAACTGATTGCTGCTGTCACTCATGAGTACTCCTTATAGGATGGTATAACCAATAAAAACATCTTAATGTGAAGCATCTTCATAATTAAGAAAGATTGGGTAGAGAAATGTAAAGTTTTATAGGCACTAAGCGCAATATGTTAAATAATAAATGATTAAGATTCAATCAAGTAATGAAATTCGTGGTCTGAAATTTTAGTCAATTTACAAGCCAGTTGATTGATTTGGCAATATCGTGTTACATCAATTTCACTGTGCGGGTCAGATGACAAAAGTTTAAAGACTTGAGGGCCGGTTGTCTTTTTAAGTTGACGTTTGAGCATCAATAGCGGCATAGGGCAGG
Organism: Acinetobacter sp. 243_ASPC; assembly: GCF_001054715.1. NCBI lineage: Bacteria > Pseudomonadati > Pseudomonadota > Gammaproteobacteria > Moraxellales > Moraxellaceae > Acinetobacter > Acinetobacter sp. 243_ASPC. Next base: position 44,913 of record NZ_JVOR01000054.1, read on the forward strand.
GTTGACCCATGGCATTAATCTCAATAATAGAAAGTGAAGAAACTGAATCTTGCATCAATAAAAACGATGGGTTGCACACTTGAAAAGCTACTCTAGCAGAAAATCAAGCACAGGTAAAAACCACAATCAAACTGCTAAAAAAATTCCCGATCAAGTCGATAAAAAATTTAATTAAAAAATGAAGATAAATAGCAAAAATAAATCTATTAATTGTGATCAACCCATGTTAATCTCGAGTGGTTTTAGGATTTATGCGTTATCAAAAATAATTGTTATTAACCCTTTAACAAATGGATGTAACCGGGAAATTGTTGATAGTTTTACAGAATGATTACAAGCTTTGAAATAACAAAGAATTTTGAATCTTGTTTGCTATGCTGTTTGCAACACCGGAAGGTCCTTTAATTTAACTTCTGAGGATTGACTTATGACAGCTCGTGAACAAGGTGTAGTAAAGTGGTTTAACGATACCAAGGGCTTTGGCTTTATTCAACGCAATGGCGGTGATGACGTATTCGTTCATTTCCGTGCAATTATGGGTGATGGCCATCGTTCACTTCGTGATGGTCAACGCGTAGAATTCAGCGTTGTACAAGGTCAAAAAGGTTTTCAGGCTGAAAACGTTCAGCCTTTAGACTAATCAATCTAATTGATTGACTGACGCTCCAATTTTTTAAATTGGAGCGTTTTTGTTTTATACTACTGACTACATCAGAGTGATTAACGTTAGAGCACGAGTTTATGGTATCTGGTTTTGAAACCTTGAATTTACATCCGCAACTGAAAAAAGCGATTGATGCATTAGGGTTTACACAAATGACCCCAATTCAGCAAAAGGTTTTAAAATATACATTGGCAGGGCATGACGCAATTGGTCGAGCGCAAACGGGAACGGGTAAAACCGCTGCCTTTCTGATCAGTGTAATCAATGATTTGTTGAATAACCCCATTAAAGAACAGCGCTACCGTGGTGAGCCACGTGCACTGATTCTTGCACCAACGCGTGAACTGGCTTTGCAAATCGAAAGTGATGCAAAAGAGTTGACTCGCTTCACAGGGTTAAATTTACTCACTTTGGTGGGTGGTGTCGATTTCGACAAACAAAAGAAACCCCTCAACGAAAAAGTTCTGGATATTCTGGTGGCGACCCCCGGTCGTTTGATTGATTTTGTCGAGCAAAAAGAAGTTTGGTTGGATCAAATCGAATTTCTGGTGATTGATGAAGCCGATCGCTTACTGGACATGGGATTCATTCCATCTGTAAAACGTATTGTGCGTTTTTCGCCACGTAAAGAACAACGTCAAACCCTCATGTTCTCGGCAACATTCAGTTATGATGTTCTAAATTTGGCGCGTCAGTGGTTGCATGAGCCGGTTACAGTAGAAATTGAACCTGAGCAAAAAACCAATAACGATGTCGAGCAGCGTGTTTACGTGGTTGCAAAACAGGACAAATATCGTCTTTTGCAAGATATTTTGCGCGAAGAGCCGATTGATAAAGTCATGATTTTTGCCAATCGTCGTGATCAGGTACGCCGCTTGTATGATCATCTTAAAAAGGATGGCTACAAAGTGGGAATGTTGTCGGGTGAAATTGCTCAAGATAAGCGTCTTAAAATGCTCGAACAGTTTAAGCAGGGTAAGAACAACATCATGATTGCAACCGATGTTGCTGGTCGTGGTATTCATGTGGATGGTGTATCACATGTGGTCAACTTTACTTTGCCAGAGCAGTCTGATGACTATGTGCACCGGATTGGTCGTACAGGTCGTGCAGGAACGCAAGGTGTAAGTATTAGTTTTCTTTCAGAAGACGATGCGTTTTATTTGCCAGAAATCGAAAAAGCGATTGGAAAGAAATTACCGCTGACTCGAATTGAAGGTTATTGCTAAGCTTAAGAGGCTGAGCCCAAAAAAAGATCCCTAAAGTGGGATCTTTTTTGTTTTTGGAGTGCTTAATTGGACTTACAGTAAAATTTAAGCGTGGTCTGATAGTCATCATCTTTAGCGAGAGATGCATTTTTGCCTGCTAGTGTACCAATCACGCCAGCAGCGGCTTCCACTATTTTACCGGTTTGCTCATCGACGACACCTTTTAAGACGCCATTGTATTCGGTTTTTTCATCTACAATCACTGGTGTGCTACGCACACAGGTTTTATTTGCAGCAGCCACCGCATTATTTTTTGCAATTAAATTAGATTTGCCAATTCCGGTGACTTCGTATTGATTATTTGCCAGCATGATGGCATTTGTTGCAGATGGGGTGGTGGCACAACCAGACAGCACCAAAATACCACCTGCCAGCAAAGTACTTAATATTTTGTAGTTCATTTTCTCATTACTCGATTTTTAAGACACTTCTGTATTTGAACATTTTTTTTGCAGCTTACGTTTTAGGTGTTGTATAGGTTTTGATGCGGTTATGCATCTTGGATGAAATGACAATAGAAATCTTGTGAAAAGCTCAAGTTGAACATAGAGCAATACATTGCGAATGTGCTACTCTAACTTGAGTTTTATGATTTAGATTTAATATAAATGACAGAGTTAGACGCCAGCCAAATTCATCATGTAATTCATCAACGTCAATCGATTGGACAGCTAACTGAGCCTGCACCTTCAGCACAACAGTTAAATCAAGCTTTTCAAGCTGCATTGACCGCACCTGATCATCATCGATTAAAACCGACACGTTTTTTTGTGATTGATACAGAGCAGCGTGCTGCATTTGGCGAAGCGTTAGTACAGGCATTAGAAGATCTTGGTGAAACCGATCCAAATCAGTTAGATCGTGTGAAGCAGCATCCATTTCGTGCGCCATTACTGGTGATTGCAGCAACGCACTATCAAGATCATCCTAAAGTCCCTTTATTTGAACAAACTTTAAGTACGGGTGCTGCCATTCAAAATTTTTTGTTGTCACTACAGGCACAAGGTTTCTCGACAATGTGGCGCACTGGTGCAGTGATTGAATCAACCTGGTTAAAACAGTATTTAGGTCTTGAAGCGCGTGACTTAATCTCTGGTATTATTTACGTCGGAACAGCTGCCAAATCTATTTCACCGCGCGCTGAGGTGAAAATTGAAGATTACGTGACCCAGTGGCCGACTCGCTAAAAAATAAAAAACAGGATTAAGCATGACCGATTTGAAATTTACTGATCTTGTAGAGCCCGTTGCAGTGGATCAGAAAACCGCGCTGCGTGTAACCGTTTTGGGTGGGGGAAGTTTTGGTACGGCAATGGCCAATCTGGCCACCCGTAATGGCTGTGACACCATGATCTGGATTCGTGATCAGAGCATGGCAGATGAAATCAATCATACACACATTAACCAGCGATACTTACCGGACTTTAACTTAGAGGCAGGATTAAAAGCAGTTTCTGATCTTGAGCTTGCGGTGCGTGATCGCGATATTATTTTGGTGGCTATTCCAAGCCATTCTTTTCGCGAAGTCATCAAGCAGATTTCACCCTTTATTAGCGCGCAGGCTGTAATTTCACTCACTAAAGGCATTGAAGCCAATTCATTTAGCTTTATGAGCGAAATTATTCGAAACGAGTTACCCGAAGTCCCTTATGGTGTGTTATCTGGTCCAAATCTTGCCAAAGAAATTGTCGCCGGCATGCCATCTGGTACTGTTATTGCAAGCGACTCTGAACTGGTTCGTTATGCGGTTCAGCATGCATTGCATAGTGCTCTGTTTCGTGTGTTCGGAAGTGACGATGTACACGGCGTAGAGCTTGGTGGGGCGCTCAAAAATATTTATGCAATCGCTATGGGTATGGCGGTCGCGCATAATATTGGTGAAAATACCAAAAGTATGATTATTACCCGTGCACTGGCTGAAATGAGTCGCTTTGCCGTGAAGCTGGGTGCTAATCCATTGACCTTTTTAGGGCTTTCTGGTGTGGGCGATCTGTTTGCAACCTGTAATAGCCCGCTGAGCCGTAATTATCAGATTGGTTATGCTTTAGGTTCAGGTAAAACCTTAGATGAAGCCGTTAAGGCTCTAGGACAAACCGCGGAGGGCATCAATACCATCGTGCAAGTGCGTACTCGTGCACAGGAGTTAGATGTTTATATGCCGATTACCAATGCATTATATGAAGTGATTTTTGAAGGTGCGCCACCTTTAAATATTGCTTTGGCCCTCATGAAAAACGGACACCGCAGTGATGTTGAGTTTGTATTACCGCATCATCAGGTTTGAAGAATAAATGTAACAAACAGCCGATATAATAACGCGATAATTTTTAAGGAATTGTTATGCAACTTACTTTAGTTCGTCATGGAGAAGCATCTCCAGCGCTTGACGGAAATGATATGACACGACCACTTACGGCACTGGGGCACGCACAGGCCAAACAAACTGCCCAGTTTCTTAAAGAGCAGATTAATCCTGAGATTTTTGTGGTGAGTCCTCTACTTCGTGCGCAAGAAACACTACAACATATACAGCAGATTTTTCCAAATGTGCCAGTTTTGATATGTGATAAAATCAAGCCTGAAGATGATGCCAAAGATGCAATTGAATGGCTGGCACAATTACCTTTTGAGTCGATTGTGGTGGTGTGTCATATGAATGTTGTGGGACATATTGCAGAGCAATTGACCCACGAGCATTTTAATCCTTTTGCGCTTGCAGAAGCACGTCTTTATCATCAAACTGTGATTGCCAATGGATTGTCATCGCAAGAAAAAAGCTTTGTACCTACGATATAAAGAAAATTAAACGGTAGTAAAAAATTTATGCTGTATATATGGATGCCAGAAGCGGACGGGGCATGGCTGTGGTCAACAGGTAATGATTGGCAATCGGCAAGCAATCTTGAACAGCTTATACATGAGCTTCAGCCTTTTCAGAGGCAAGAAGCAGTCGTGTATTTTTCGAGCCGAAACATTCAGCTTATACAGCAGAAAATCTCAAAACAGCATGTAAAGCAATTGGGTCCAGATGGCATACGCTATTTGCTCGAAGAGTATGTGACTTTACCTATCGATCAAATGCAGATTGTGCATCATTTCAAGGCACCAGATTCGCTCACTGTCATGGGGGTTGCTTTATCATCATTGCAACTTTGGCAGCAATCTTTAAGTTTGTTGCCTATAAAGCTGATTGCACTTTTACCAGACTTTTTATTGTTACCTGTACCTCAGCCCGATCAAATCATACTTGCAAACGTACATCAGCATACATTAGCCAGAACGCATGAATTTGCTGGCGCAAGTATTGAAGATGTGGGGTTATTTGTAAGCTTGACACCTTTGGTTGCACACTATAAGTATGCCAATCTGAGCGAAGCACAGTTTGATGCACTTCTTACCTCGACTCCTGAAGCTGAGCATGAAGTATTTGAATATCAGTTTCAGCCAGTTTTAAAAGCCAAACAGCATCCGCTGAATGTGTTGCCTAAACCTAAAAGTACCGTCACAGTCTCGTCATACTGGAAAGTATGTGCAGTAATATTGGCGGCGGTAATATTGGTGCAGTTTAGTTATGATTTGCTTCGTTGGGTACAACTTAAAAAAGTGGCGAACCAAACCGCAGAGCAGTCAATTGCCCAGTACAAAGAATGGTTTGGCGATAATGGCCGAATCACTGAGCAAAATATAAAAAGTTTATTTGAAAGTCAGCTTCGCCTGAATCAGGCTGGCGATACCAATGCATTAAACTTGTTAAGTCGGGTTGGCCCGATTCTGATGCAACGCCAGATTTCTGCTCAACAAGTGAATTATGAGGCCAATGTGTTGACGATGCAGCTTAAGGCAAATTCGTCAGATGATTTACAAAATCTGACCAAGCAGCTTAATCAGCAAGGTTTCAAGGCAGAGTTAGGGCAAGTACAGGCCAATGGTGCAGGCTCATTGGGAATGGTAAAAATACAATAATGAAAATCATGAATCAGTTGCAAAGTGCTTTTGAGCAAAAAATGGAAACCGTACAGCAGGCACTCGAACGAATGTCGGTGCGAGAACGCTATCTGGTGATCTTCACCAGCCTTTTTGTTGCAATTGTTGCGATTGGCTGGTCACTCTGGATGATGCATCACCTTGCAGATGGACAACAGCAACGTTTGAATGTGCTCAAAGACCAAATGGTCTGGATGCAGACCAATGCAGCATCACTTAAACCCTCGACCGATACGCAATTGAGTCTTACGGAAAAAGTGCAACGCGTTTCTCAGCAGCAGGGGGTGAGTGTTTCGGCACAGCAAGTAGGGGAAACGTTACAAATCGTTGCGCAACATCAAAGTTATGCAGTCTTGGCGAATTTTTTAATGCAGTTAACTCAAACGGGCTTAAGTATTGAAAAGATGGAATTAGTTTCTGTAAATAATCAGATTAAATTAACGGCGACAGTGCATTAACCCGCTAAAATAAAGCCCCTGCAAGCATGGCGTTTTGTGGCGCCTGTGCCTATAATAGACGCACCTCAAAAAGCTATAGACTTTGACTGCTTATGTTATATTCGCTTGCTCGCCCTTTGTTGTTTTCTATGGCACCCGAGCGTGCACATGACTTAACGCTATCGCTTTTAAAATCTGCCCATAAAATGGGATTCATTCGTCAGAAAATTGACGCAAAACCAGTCACCTGCATGGGGATAGAGTTCCCAAATCCAGTAGGCTTAGCTGCTGGGCTCGATAAAAATGGCGCATATATTGATGCGCTTGCGGCACTTGGGTTTGGATTTATTGAAATCGGGACGATCACGCCTCGCCCGCAAACAGGTAATCCGCAGCCACGCTTGTTTCGTATTCCTGAAGCCAAAGCCATTATAAACCGTATGGGTTTCAATAATGACGGTGTCGATCAGCTCGTCGAAAATGTGAAGGCTTCAAAATTCAAAGGCATTTTAGGGATTAATATCGGAAAAAATGCCGATACACCTGTTGAAAATGCAGTCGATGACTATTTGATTTGTTTAGAAAAAGTTTATAATTACGCGTCCTACATTACAGTCAATATTTCTTCTCCAAACACCAAAAATTTACGTAGTCTGCAAAGTGGCGATGCACTGACCGAACTGTTAGATACATTAAAACAACGTCAGCTTGAGCTTGCAGAGCAGTATCATCATTATGTGCCATTGGTACTTAAGGTTGCGCCAGATTTAAGCCGTGAAGATATCGACTTTATAGCCGCACAATTAATCACCTTTAAAATTGACGGTCTGATTGTCACGAATACCACATTATCACGTGATGGCGTTGAAAATCTTGCATTTGGAAATGAAGCGGGTGGTCTATCGGGTGCACCTGTTTTTGAAAAGAGTACTGCTTGTCTGCGTCAATTTGCAGAGGTGCTCAATGGACAGATTCCTTTGATTGGTGTGGGTGGAATTACGCAAGGTGAACATGCTGTAGCAAAAATAGAAGCAGGTGCCACCCTTGTACAAATCTATAGTGGCCTCATCTATACAGGACCTGAATTAGTTAAACAATGTGTGAGTGCCATAACTTAAACGATGAATACGCTTGATATCATCATTCTGATATTTCTGCTCATTGGAGGGCTTAACGGTTTGCGACAAGGATTTATTAAAGCCTTTGCGAACTTGATTGGCTGGATATTTGCGCTGATTGTCGCGGCAAAATATGCCAATCTCCTTGCACCGAGCATGATGATGTTAAGCCATGATCCCGTGGTTCAGAAAATCGCGGCGTTCGCTTTCATTGTGCTGGTTATTATTGTTTTGACCTGGCTAGTCACTACACTACTGGATACATTACTCAAGAGCATGAAATTGGGGCCAATCAATCGGATGGCAGGCGGTGCTTTTGGTACGTTAAAAGGCCTCATGATCGTTTTGATTACCATGCAAGGTGTAGGTCCGTGGGTCGAAACCTCTCCACATTGGAAACAATCTAAAGTCATTCAAACCTTATTGCCGTATGCGCCTTTGGCAACAGAGCTGTCGAAAGATGTAGCCAATGAAGCGATACGTGAAGTGACATCAGAAGGTCGTTTATTTCATCGACCTTCAAATGAAGTGGCAGAACTAGATCGAGTCGACAAAGACCATTCTGACCATTCAACGAAAAATCCTTTTTATTAATCCTAGCTTGTCTGCGAGGTTGCTATGTGTGGAGTAGTTGGTATAGCCGGTAAATCGCCAGTTAACCAAATGTTGTTTGATGCATTAACGATGTTGCAACATCGGGGACAAGATGCAGCTGGGATAGTGACTTGTCATGATGGTCGTTTATTTTTGCGTAAAGACAACGGTATGGTGCGTGACGTTTTTCATACCCGTCACATGCGTGCACTGATCGGGAACTATGGCATCGGGCATGTACGTTACCCAACAGCTGGTTCTTCAAGTAGTGCAGAAGCACAGCCATTTTATGTGAACTCACCTTACGGAATCACGCTGGCGCACAATGGTAACCTGACCAATGCTGCGGATATTCATGACGATTTGTTTAAAACAGACTTGCGTCATATGAACACCGATTCTGATTCTGAAGTATTGCTGAATGTTTTTGCACACGAATTGCAAAAAAGCGGCAAGTTATCGCCAACAGCAGAAGATGTCTTTCATGCGGTTTCCCGTGTTCATGAGCGCTGTAAAGGTGCCTATGGCGTTGTCGCGATGATCACAGGACACGGTCTGGTCGGCTTTCGTGATCCAAACGGTATCCGTCCGCTGATTTATGGCTCGCGTGAAACAGAAAAAGGGCTTGAGTACATCATTGCGTCTGAATCTGTTGCGATTACAGCACTTGGCTTTAAAATTGAACGTGATATTCAGCCAGGTGAGGCGATTTTCATTAACGATCAAGGCGAAATGTTCACCAAGCAGTGCGCGGCAGATCCACAGCATCGTCCATGTATTTTTGAATACGTTTATTTTGCGCGTCCAGATGCGATTATCGATGGGATTTCGGTTTATAAAGCGCGTTTAAAAATGGGTGAGAAGCTTGCCAGCAAGATTCTAAAAGAATGGGGTGAGGATCATGGAATTGATGTGGTCATTCCAATTCCAGATACAAGCCGTACTTCTGCGCTCGAACTGGCCAATATGCTGGGTGTGAAGTTCCGCGAAGGTTTCATGAAAAACCGTTATATCGGTCGTACCTTTATTATGCCGGGGCAACAGCAGCGTAAAAAATCAGTACGTCAGAAACTCAACCCGGTCGAGCTTGAGTTTAAAGGCAAAAACGTCTTGTTGGTTGATGACTCGATTGTACGTGGTACCACGTGTAATGAAATCATCCAGATGGCGCGTGATTCAGGTGCAAAAAAAGTGTATTTCGCTTCAGCTGCGCCTATGGTCAAATATCCAAATGTCTATGGTATTGACATGCCGGCAAAAACTGAGCTGATTGCCTCTCAGCGTAGTGTTGAAGAAATTCAAGAAATCATTGGTGCCGATCGTTTGATTTTCCAAGACTTAGATGATCTTAAGAGTGCAGTACGTACCACAAAAGTACCAGATTTGCGTGAGTTTGATTGTTCAGTATTTGATGGGGTGTATGTCACAGGTGGTATTGACCATACTTACCTAGAAAACCTTGAACAAAAGCGTAATGACACTGCGAAAAAGAAATCCGATGGTTATATTGATGTGAATATTGATGCGGCATCAGTGGATTTAACTGGAATTCATGAGCACTGAGTTTCCTTGATAAAAAAGCGGGTTTTTCCCGCTTTTTTATTTTATGATGGGGCAAAACAAGCGCAGTAAGGTTGTTTCAAGTTGAGAGAAGTTCGTCACTATCTGATAGAAAATAAAAATATCATGTGGTCGATCAGTATGTGTTTTCTTGCCATGCTGCTTACCATCTTTATTCTCAATGTTACGCTTGGGCTTGCGGTTCATTTTTTTGATTATACCCAGTCGATTGTCTGGCATGTTTTAAGTCCTTATTTACTCATTTTACTGTTTTTCATTATTGGTGGCTCAGCCGCTTATGAGTTTTATGTGTTTCGTGAAGGCGGACATTCACTGGCCAAACAGCTCAATGGGCGCCGCTTGGTATTGCTTAAAAGTACGCCTGAAGAGAGTTCCGCTTTAAAAATTTCCGATCAGCTGGCTAAAAAGTTTGCTCTTGAACCTCCTGTGCTATATGTACTGCCCGATGAGGTAGGGGTAAATGCCCTGACTGCGGGTTTTCATTCAAAAGATATTGTCATTATATTAACTTGGGGCGCCTTGCAAAATCTGGACGAGCTTGAATTATATGGTTTGTTGGCGCATGAGTTTAATCAAATTCTTTCCGGTGAGGCTGTTGAAAA